>CAZOYZ010000566.1:1960-3576 GCA_964584045.1 uncultured Prolixibacteraceae bacterium
ACAGCGTGATGAAAGGCTTGGCTGGACCGGCGATGCGCAGGTATTCAGCATGACTGCCGCATACAATTTCAATGTCGCGGCTTTCTATACCAAATGGCTGGGCGATGTGGCAGCCGATCAGCAGGAAGACGGTAATATTCCTTATGTCATTCCCGATGTCTTAAAAGGCGCCGCCGGTTCAACGGCCTGGGCCGACGCCTGCATTATCGTTCCCTGGACTACCTACCTCTCTTACGGCGACAAGCGGATCCTTGAACGCCAGTATCCCAGCATGAAAGCGTGGGTTGAATTTATGAAAAGCAAAGCGGGAGATAAAAACCTGTGGACAGGCGGCACGCATTTCGGCGACTGGCTTGCCTTTGCTTCCGACGCTTCGGATTATACAGGCGCCACAACAGAGAAAGACCTTATTGCGACTGCCTATTACAGGTATTCATCCGGATTGCTGGCAAAAATAGCCGCCATCATCGGGAAGAATGACGACGCAAAGAAATATGCCGCCCTTTCCGACGAGGTCAAGAAAGCCTTTATACAGGAATTTGTCACCCCCAACGGCAGGCTTGTCTCACACACGCAAACGGCTTACGACCTTGCCCTCGCGTTTGATCTGCTTCCTAAAAACCTCAGGCCCAAAGCGGCAGAATACCTTGCAAATGATGTTATCAAAATGGGTCATCTCACAACAGGATTTGTAGGAACTCCATTGCTTTGCAAAACCCTCTCCGCTACAGGACGCGACGACCTGGCTTTTATGCTCCTCAACCGCAAAAATTACCCTTCATGGCTCTATCCGATCACGCAGGGCGCTACAACGATCTGGGAAAGATGGGACGGGCAGAAGCCTGACGGCACTTTCCAGACGGTCGGCATGAACAGCTTCAACCATTACGCTTACGGGGCAATCGGCGAATGGCTCTACCGCCATGTAGCAGGCATCGATATTGATGCGGAACAGCCGGGTTACAAACATATCCTTTTAAGCCCGCATCCGGGAGGAGGACTGACCAATGCCTCAGGCGAGATCGAAACCCTTTACGGCAAGGCAGCATCGGACTGGAAATACGACGGCGACAATTTTGTTTACAGGATAACGGTTCCTGCCAATACGACCGCGGCAGTCACCCTTCCCTATGCCAAAGCTGACCAGGTGACCCTGAATGCCCAGCCCCTTCCCCAGTCCTTAAAGGACAACATGGCCCAGGCTCAGAATGCCGTCACGCTTAAAGTGGGTTCAGGCGTTTACGAATTCAGCTACCCTGCAGCCGCATTGAAAGAAGCGACAAAAGAATACAAAGCTTCGAAGAGATAAATCTCAAAAGGGGCTGCCTGGAAAAGACCCGCTTAACCGCAAAGGGCTCAAATAAGGCTCAGAGGACGCAAGGTAAGAACATAGTTTTCAGTTCTTTGCGTCCTTTGTGCTGATATAGCGTTTTCAGCATGAAATACGCTTGCCGCATGTACACTATGGCAGGCAGCATTGCAGGAAAACACGGAGCAGGTACGAGGAAGGTGGGGGGAGATCAGTTAACAGTGAACAGTGATCAGTGAACAGAGATCAGTGTGTTCATGCCTAAATAACGTTGACCGTTTTTTTATTTAATCAACACAGTTAATTG
>CAZOYZ010000567.1:0-3575 GCA_964584045.1 uncultured Prolixibacteraceae bacterium
TATCACCTAGTTTATCTGTCCTCTGCCATTCTTCTTTAATAGAAGCCCTATCAACGGATCCGATAGGGCGCTGAAGCTTAACTGAAAACATCCCTTCGGTCGTATACTCGGGTAATGGTAATCCAGCTTCCCGCATCAGGTCATTCATCCGGATAATGCCTGAGCCTACTTGTTCAACCAACTGCATGCGGGCAAAAAGTCCAAAGATCAGCGGATTTCTCGAATGACTTCGCTTTCCAAAATCGGCAGGTTTGATCGCGCTGACTAATCCGCCGGGATTGGATATTTCTACCCGATCATCATACAACTCAACCATTGTTGTTGCACCTTTATCATAATAATCGCGATGTGAAAGGCTGTTGATAATGCCCGGAGTGGTTCACTGGTGGTGGGTAAGTAAGGCACTTCTTCAACGGCTCTGTTGCAACAATTTCCTGCCCTTACCGGTGAGACGGTACTTTTGAAAACGGCTGTTGGGTTTATCAGGTAAAGTCATTTCGATAATACCAAAGTCAATCAGGGGTTTGACATATCTATTGGTGCCTCGCAAACCCACATACCGAATGTAAAACATTAAACTATTTTGAATCTTTCTTCCTGCTTTCAAATAACTTTATCCCTTCTCCTGCTTTTGTATAAGGGAAATGGTCATCAACTCCTCCCCGCATTCTCTCAGTTAATCCTTCCAATGCACTTTTCATTGCTACATCCATTTTCCCATCACTGCACATTTCTACCACCCATCCGGCATTCTCGAGGAAAGTTCGTTCTTTGGAAAACTCTGGGATATATCGTTGCAGCTCCTTTAACAAGTCATTTGCATCTTTAAAAAGCCGGGTTGTCTTATTAAAGTGAAGCACAAACCAATACTCGATGCTTGGCATGCTTTCGCAAATCACAACATTGCCCTTCTTCCTATATTTTGAAACGAACTTATTGTATTTACTAATTTTCTTTTGTTTAACAATAGTATCATAATCAGTAAAATAAACAACACAGTCGCAACCACCCGATAGTAACTCATCAATGATATGCTCTGCTGTTTCAATAGTAATACTTGAAAAAAACCGCGGCCTAATAGAATAATTATATCCTCTAAACTCTTTCAAATGTTTCAGATAGTATTGCTCGGTTTGTCCGTCACCCAAAACAACAAACCTGGTTCGGAGAGTTCGATTTCCTGCCTTTCTTGCCATAAGCTAATCCACGTTTGGTATTGCTCCGAATTTTCCCAGCTTATAAGCATTATAGTACGAAAGCTCCTTTCGTATGTTAAAGTCGGCCATCGAGTACAAAGACGTGGAACCATCTTCTCCTTTTTCTGTAAACCAAATCGCATCTTTTCTTAGAATCTCCTTCTCCATCAGAAGCGACAGATTATGTGTGGTAAACAACAACTGGGACTGACGGGAACGCGTAAGGAATTCCTTTAAGAAGTGAATAACCAGCAACGGGTGAAGAGCTGAACCAATCTCATCTACCGGCAAAAATGCATTTCCGGCTATCGCTTCGTAGAATGGCGCCGAAAGACCATAATAGCGCAATGTTCCCCTGGATTGTAGTTCCCGGGGAAGTGAATAAACCTCCTTAACTCCGTTCCGGGTAACCTCGTGATTAAATAGTGTTTTATCCACATGAACGACTTTCTCCTTCCTGATTTTTTCTTTCTCTTCCTGCGATATTGGATAATCGTCAAGCTTTTTCATGATGTGATCAGGAACTTGCTGAACCTCATCTTTAAACAAAATATCAGCAATATTGAAGTCAGCTTCTTTGATAAAGTCCAGAGTAAACTTTTTCAGATCGTTGTTCTTGCGAATGTTTGCATCTGTATATTCCGTAATTGAAGAATACGGGTCAATCGAATCCATATATTTATTTCTGAACCAATTCCAAACCAGATCTATCTGGGGAATGGAAAGATTTACCTGTGAATAAGCTGCAAACACCGAGGTGTTTTTCAACGTTTTTAATTGAATGGCCTCTTTTGCCTGGTCCGAAAGCTTAATTTTCGACCCGAATTCAACAACTGAAATATTTTTCGAGTCATCGAAGTGACGTTCAAATACGATGGCAGGCTGTACCCCCGGGTAAAAGTAAAGCGTCTCTTCTTTTACCGCCGTCGCTGCAATTTTAAGGTGATACCTATGCTTCTGCCCGTCGATATAAAATGTTAAATCGAACTTACCAGGCCGTCCTTTCGTTTCATCATCAAACATAAAGGGCATAAAACCCGTTTCTTCATCCTTATCATCAGGAATGTTTTGTACAAATCTTCTCAAAAAATCGAACGACTGGATCAGATTGCTTTTACCTGAAGCATTTGACCCATATACCATCATCGTCTTCAGTATCTTTACGCCGTCCTTTTGCGTGGCTATATAATAATCCTCCAGATTGCGGTCGGAGGAAGCTTCGAAACTGAGCGTGACTTCATCCTTGAAGGATAAAAAATTCTGTATTTTAAATTCCAGTATCATACTTTAAATTTTACAATTGCCATACAAAATTTGGCACATACAAATATATAATAAATATTTGTATTTTCAAAAAATGCAAATACATTGCATAAAATGACATTACAAGTTCTTTTATTAGACGTCAATCTCCAATAGGTTGAATCTGGGTCAGGAGGAAATCGGTTATCCACCACAAACTAGAATACACAGATTACCGTCAATTTGAATACATGCCAATCCAAAGAGGAGAGTTTATTCGTGGCATTGCCGGGCAACGCCTAAAAGCGAGGATCGGCATTTTCTAAACGTTTAATGAATTCGACGATGGTCTCCTTGCATTTTCCAGAGTTGATTTCTTCGACGTCTTCCAGTTCATACCAGCCTTTTTTGAACTTAAGCCTTTCCCATTCCACAACTTTGCCGCGAATTAATTCTGTTATGTTTACAGGTAGAGCCATTTCATTTCTTTTTAATCGATGCAGTCTCTGTTACATTCATTTCTAAATGGTCAGTGTTTTCGGCAGCATCCGATACTGGGGTATTTTGTTGATTAATTGTTATCCAAATATAATCAATTCATTCATTATGTGTTAGTTATTTTCATAAGTTTGTATAGGATTGGATACAAAAGATTACGGTCCATTATTGAGAAAACAGATACCCTACTATGTCTCTCCAACCAACCTCTGATCGCCGACATCATCACCGACATCACCGACATCACCGACATCACCGACATCTTCATCCGTACGTCGGACAGGAAAACTTTTATTCGGCAGATATTTAACAATAAGAAAGAACCTATCAAATAACCGTCAAATAAGTATATTGCTGTTTATCAGAGCTATACTATTTTTGTTTGCCAATTTTGTCTACTCGCATCAAATAAGATCGTGCACGATGGGCTTGGATTTTCCCCTCTCCGTACATTTCTGCCAGATCGAAATCCAGCATTACCCGAACACCCCGGATCTCATAAATCTTACGTTGAATAATCTGTAATTCCATTATGTGAGAATTTAACTTCTTCTTTTTCAACGGTATTCCCAAAAGAATAATGACTGTCCAGGTTATCTTTGGGGAGCTTGTCCCGGCAAATCGGAAGTTTATTTTTCC
>CAZOYZ010000568.1:0-3572 GCA_964584045.1 uncultured Prolixibacteraceae bacterium
TCTGGCCGGAAATTGAAAAAAATAACAGAATCGTTATCCTTTATTGTCGCTACAGGTTTTCCTTTTGAATCTGTAATTATAGTGGGTTTTACAAACTCATCAGTTTCTCCTCTATTGTAGGCTTCGGAAACTGCAGTCTCTGCATCAGGAGCTTTATAAGGCGCAACCCCCATGGTCAGGGCATCGTAGGCAAGTTTTGTCCGATCCCAGCGCTTATCTCTGTCCATTGCATAGTAGCGGCCTGAAATGGTTGCTATTTCAGCAATCCCGTTCTTTTTACAAAATGAATCCAGTTCCTTTATGTCTCCGAGAGCAGCTTTTGGTGGTTCGTCTCTCCCATCCAGAAAAGCATGTATATAGACTTTTTTTACCTTCCTCTCCTGTGCAAGTTTGATAAGTGCATATAGGTGAGGCATATAACTATGAATGCCTCCATAGGAAGCAAGGCCCATGAGGTGCAGGCTGGAATCATTAGCTTTGACGTTTGAGATTGCGTTCAAAAAAGCTGGATTTTTAAAAAAATCTCCATTTTTAATAGAAATGTTTATTCGAGTAAGGTCCTGATACACAATCCGACCTGCTCCTATAGTCAGATGTCCAACTTCGGAATTTCCCATCATACCTTCCGGAAGACCTACCGCCACTCCAGAGGTTTCTAAAAAACACCAGGGGTATTCTTTTTCCAGTCGGTCAAGATTTGGAGTTCTGGCTGCCAGGACAGCGTTTCCTTCTTTTGCTTCTGAGTAACCCCAGCCGTCAAGAATAGTGAGCATAAGTGGTCTTCTTGCCTGAACCATACCACGAAACTCCACACGTTCATAAATAACTTGTTGTGATATTACAACAGGTCTATATGCCCGAGTATACTTTTAATTTTGCATAGTGCCTGTTGTAAGGGTTAAGTAAATCACAATACTTTTCTGATGACTTTATCCATCATGGACGTCAATTTATTTTTCCCCTTCTTTACCTTCTAGGTTATTTTTCCCCTTCTTTTTTACCTTCAAGTTCCTTTTCCGTATCCAGAACTTTAAGAGTAACTTTCATAACCGAATCCGGATTAAGTGAAATGGAATCTATCCCCTGTTTTACCAGGAACTCCGCGATTTCAGGATAGTCGCTAGGTGCCTGCCCACAGATTCCGCTATGCCTTCCGTTCTTTTTTGATCCCTCTACAGCCATTGCCATTATTTTCATAACTCCGGGATCTCTCTCATCGAATTCCGGAGCAAGAATGTCCGAATCCCTATCAACTCCGAGAGTTAGCTGGGTCAGATCATTCGAGCCTATAGAGAAGCCATCGAAATATTTGCTGAATTCATCAATTTGAAGTACGTTATTTGGGATCTCACACATTACGTAGACCTGGAGCTCATTTTCTCCTCTCTTTAGCCCGTTTTTCTCCATTTCGGCAATCACTTTCTGCGCTTCCTGAACTGTCCTGCAGAAGGGTATCATAATAATGAGATTTTTAAGCCCCATTTCTTCCCTGACTTTTTTCAAAGCTTTGCACTCAAGGGCAAAACCTTCCCTGTAACGCTCGTTAAAATAACGAGAAGCTCCTCTGAAACCCAGCATGGGATTATCTTCTTTTATTTCAAAATAGCTGCCCCCAAGGAGACTTGCATATTCGTTGCTTTTGAAGTCACTTGTACGGACTACTACATCCTTGGGGTAAAAAGAAGCAGCAATGGTTCCGACACCCTGAGCAAGCTTATCTACGAAATATTCTTCTTTATTATCGGAATTTTGGGTAATTTTTTCAATTTCCTCAAGGACTTTAGGATCTTTGACCTTCTCGGGATGCACCAGAGCCATTGGATGGATCTTGATATAGTTTGAGATAATAAATTCCTGCCTTGCAAGCCCGATTCCATCGTTTGGGATCATGGAGAGGCTAAAAGCTTCGTCAGGATTTCCAAGATTCATCATAATTGCGGTTTTAGGGCGTTTTGTGTCCTTAAGGCTCAAAGTATCTTTGTGGAAAGGAAGAATTCCCTCGTACACAATTCCTTCTTCACCTTCCGCACAACTTACGGTAATTTCCTTACCTGTTTTGAGAACTTCTGTTGCATTTACTGTCCCTACAACTGCCGGAATTCCCAGTTCCCGGCTAACAATTGCAGCATGGGATGTTCTTCCTCCCTGGTTCGTAACAATTGCAGCCGCTATTTCCATCACAGGTACCCAGTCCGGAGTTGTTGAATCAGCAATCAGGATCTCTCCTTGTTTAAAAGAAGGCAGATCTGAAACATTAGGGATTACATGCGCTTTTCCAGCAGCAATTTTATCTCCTATGCTCTTGCCTTTTGCAAGGATATTAGATTTCTTTTCGAGCACATAAGTCTCCAGAACATCTCTCTTTTTCTGGGATTGAACAGTTTCCGGTCTTGCCTGTACAACAAAAAGCTCTCCTGTTATACCGTCTTTTGCCCATTCGATATCCATGGGCATGGTTTTCTTATTTTTGTTTGAGTAATAATCTTCAATGGTAATAGCATACCAGGCAAGTTTAAGCACTTCTTCGTCATTGATGCAGAAACGACGCCTATCAGCCTCAGAAACCTTAACATTTCGGGTAAGCGTTTTGGAGCCTCCTTGCCCATAGATCATCTTAATTTCTTTATCCCCTACATTCTTCTCGATAATCGGCTTATACCCTTCCCGAAAAGTTGGTTTGAAAACATAGAACTCATCCGGGTTGACCTGTCCCTGCACAATATTTTCCCCAAGCCCGTAAGAACCTGTAATGAAGACTACGTCCCTGAAACCGGTTTCCGTATCCAGAGTAAATATAACTCCGCTAGAAGCCATATCAGACCTGACCATTTTCATTATCCCTATAGACAGTGCCACTTTAAAATGATCAAAATGATTTATTACCCTATAGGAAATAGCCCTGTCAGTAAAAAGTGAGGCAATACAGCGTACGCAGGCATCTCGAAGCGCAGGATAACCCCTGATGTTAAGGAAAGATTCCTGCTGGCCGGCAAAAGAAGCAGTTGGAAGGTCTTCAGCCGTTGCCGAACTTCTTACGGCTACATCCGTATTTTCTCCGTACTGCTCACATAGATGGTCATACCCGGATTTAATTTCCTGCCAGAGGTCATCCGGAATTCCTGCCCCAAGGATCAGGTCTCTTGCAGCTTTTCCCCTTTTTGCAAGCTCTGACACATCCGAGGTATTAAGCCCTTCCAGGGCTTGCTTGAGTTTCTCCAGAATCCCTCCGGTTTTGAGGACATGCCAATAAGCTTCAGCAGTCACTGAGAAACCATTCGGGATCTTTACTCCCTTTGGAGTGAGCTCCCTGTACATTTCTCCAAGAGAGGCATTTTTCCCGCCCACAAGCGAAACATCTTCAATTGAAGTCTCATCAAACCAGCGTATGTACTTACTTTTGTTTTCAGACATTTCCAAGTAATCCCCTTTAAAATTATTATCTTTTAAAATAACTATAAAATGTATCCAAGGTCTGATACATTAGTTAGAACGTTCCCCCAGAGCATACAGGAGATTCTTGAATCAAGAACTCCATTGCAATTTATGCATCGATGACAGAAATGAATTTCCCT
>CAZOYZ010000569.1:0-3524 GCA_964584045.1 uncultured Prolixibacteraceae bacterium
CTGCCGAACTGATCGGCGAAATGAAAAAGTATGGCACGGATGCCATTTTCATGGATGCCAATCTGAAGAAACCGGAAGAAATTACATCCCTGGTACAACGGGCGGTGGACTATTTTGGCCGGATAGACGGGCTGGTCAATGCAGCCGGCATTACCACCAGAGGCACCATCGAAGACTCGTCCGTGGAACTATGGGATGAGCACATCGCAATCAACGCGCGGGCGCCCTTTCTGACCATGCAGGCCATGATCCGCTTTTGGCAAAAGGAAAAAATCGCCGGATCCATTGTCAACATCGTCACCATGAGCGCACATGGCGGACAGCCGTTCATTACGCCATACTGCGCTTCCAAAGGTGCTTTACTGACGCTGACCAAGAATGTGGCACATTCGCAACGTTTCAACCGGATACGGGTGAACGCCATTCTTCCCGGATGGATGGATACCACTGGCGAGTCCTCCATTCAAAAAAGATTTCACCATGCTCCTGACAACTGGCTGGAACTGGCCGAAGCCCGGCAGCCGATGGGTAAACTGATTAAACCGGCCGAACTCGCCGGCCTTGCCGTTTACCTCTTAAGTGACAGCAGCGGGGTGATCACCGGCTCCGCGATCGACTACGATCAAAACGTGATGGGCGGTTATGATTAGTCAAAAAGATGCTTAAATTTGTACCCGGTTTTACAGGTGGAATTCCTGCAAAACCGGGTACAAATTTTATGTGAAGCCGGGATGAAGCGTATTCTGATCTTTTTAATCTTCTTTTTTGTCGTTTCAATCAGCTACCTGCGTGCGCAGGATGATGATTTTGGAGTCTGGCTGGATGTCGAAGCCGCCCTGAAACGGGGTTCCGGCAGAGTCGCTTTACTAAGCGAGTATTATACGAAAAACAACAGCCAGTCGGTCGACAGGTTCAGCGTTGGCGCTGAAGGACAAAAGAAACTGGGCAGGATCTTGAGTGTCGGCGCGGGCTATTTGCTGATGAACAAGAATAAGCAGGACCGGTATGAAATCAGACACCGCGTTTATACCAATGCCTCTGCCAATTGGAAATGTTCGAATCTTAAATTTTCGATGCGTGAACGCCTGCAGTTAACCCGCTACCCGGGAAATGATTTGGAATCTTCAAAAGCGTTGGCCTATTGGCGCAACAGGACTAAAATCAGTTATCTGATCCCTTCCTGTAAAATGATTCCTACCATCGGCGTCGAGACCTTCTTCCTGATGAACCAGTCGCCGGAGGTAAAAAGGCTCGATGAGATCCGCTATAGTCTGGCAACCGCTTACCCGGTCACCGGGAAAAGCCAGATTGAACTGTACGGATTGCTGGCCGACATGCCCCGGCTAAATCAGTACATCCTCGGGATAGCCTATCTCATCGAACTCTGATCACATCTGGCCGATCAAAGGATCTCGTCCAGTTTAACCGGCCTGTTCTGGTCAAGCGACTTCTTCGCCGCGAGCCCGATGGCCAGCGACATCAGTCCGTCGACTCCCCCGCAGGGCATATCTTTCCCTGCATGAAGGGCCTCTATAAACTCGCGGATCTCCTGGTTATAGGAAGCATCATACCGCTCGAGGAAAAAATACAGGGGAAGGTCGCCCGATACTCCCTTTTCCGTGTATAACTCATGCGTGTTGGGGAAATTATTATCGACCCGGGCCATTCCCTTGTTGCCGAACACTTCGAGCCGCTGATCGTATCCGTAGACGGCCTTCCGGCTGTTATCGATCACCGCCATGGTGTCGTCTTCAAAAACGATGGTGATCAAAGCCGTGTCAATATCGCCTGCTTCGCCGATGGCCTTGTCGACCAAAACGGCTCCCTTCGCAAAAACTTCCTTCACCTTTTTCCCGGAAATATAACGGGCCATATCAAAATCATGGATGGTCATGTCCAGGAACAGACCGCCCGAAACCTGAATGTACGAGACGGGCGGCGGCCCGGGATCACGGCTGGTGATCTTGACGATCTGCGGATCGCCGACTGCTCCTGCAGCCACCAACTCCCTGATCCGCTTAAACTCAGGGTCAAAACGCCGGTTGAACCCCAACATGAGCTTAACCCCTGTTTCCTCGACGATCTTCAACACTTCAACCAAACGGGTCAGTGACAGATCGAGCGGCTTTTCACAAAAGATATCCATCCCCGCCCTGGCCGCTTTCTCCACATAGTCGGCGTGGGTGTTGGTCGGCGAGCACACCGCAACTGCATTCAGACCTTCAATCGCCAAAAGTTCATCAAACGTCCTGACAAAATTGGGGACGTTGAACTCTTTGGCAATTTCCCGCGAACTTTCGAGTACATCCATAACCCCTAACACGTTTACATCCGGAAAGTTACGCGAGAGATTTTTGAGATGGATCTTTCCAATCCTGCCTAAACCGGCTATTCCGATATTAATGGTTCTCATTTCGATGATTTTTACTGGTTCCTATAGAAATAATGATTTAGAATCCAAGCCTTTTAATGAAGTCTCTGTTCCTGGCAGCGCTTTCCTTAGGTGTTCCCATTCCCGGTATGATATCCTGCTCCACCACGATCCATCCGCTGTACGGTCTTTCTTTCAGCAGGGAAGCAATTTTCCGGAAGTCCACACTCCCTTTTCCCAGCTCACAGAAAACACCGTTTTCGACCGCTTTAAAATAATCCCACCCCTGCTCCGCGGCCCTTTTACCCACTTCGGGGTCAAAGTCCTTGAAATGCACATGCCAAATCCGTTTTTCATACCTTTTGAGCGCCTCCACCGGATCGCCGCCTCCAAAGGCATAGTGCCCCATATCCAGGCAAAGACCTAACAGTTCAGGATTGGTTCGCTTCATGAGTTGATCTGTTTCTTCAGGCGTTTCCACATATCCTCCGCAGTGATGATGAAAAACCGTCCGCATTCCGAATGTTTCCCTGACGGCCAGGGCTACCTTTTCTGCTCCTTCGGCAAAAGTCTGCCATCCTGCTTCCGTAAGTCCCATTTCAGGTGTGATCCGGCCTGCATTTTTTACCCGCCCGGGAATCGTCCCGTTTTCGTCGGCCAGAACAACAAAAGCTTCTTTAAACCCGGCATGGTACATTAATCCAGCCGTTTTAACGGCCCGTTCAGTTCCTTCGTCATGTGTTTCCGCCCTGGCCAAAGCAACCGGCACGAAGGCTCCCAACAACGAAAGGCTTTTGTTTTGAAGTACCCGGCGAAGTTCCACTGGATCGGTGGGCATAAATCCCCAGTCTCCCAGTTCGGTACCGTCATAACCGGTTTGAGCCATCTCGTCCAGCACGGCCTGATAACCCTTCACTTCACCTTCCAGTCCGAATTCAAGAGCTCCCCATGAACAGGGGGCGTTAGCAATTTTTATCATAGCGACAATTTTAAAATTTGCGGGACCACTCTTTTGGCCACCTTTCAATGACGACCTTGGTTTGCGTAAAAAATTCAATGGCATGCCGGCTTTGTCCGTGCAGGTCCCCGAAAAAGCTGTCGTTCCAGCCGCTGAACGGAAATTGGGCCATCGGAGCAGCCACACCGATATTGA
>CAZOYZ010000570.1:0-3523 GCA_964584045.1 uncultured Prolixibacteraceae bacterium
GAATCCGTTGCCCATAGAGGGGCTGAGCTATCTGAGCTTACGATCAGCGGGAAAGGGACCGGGAACAAAGTTTTGAATCCCGCAAAAACCAATGATGTTGCTCCCATTATGGAATAGTTTGATTGGAATGATGTCTGTTAAATATTTAATATGATGCAATTTGAAGTTATCTTAAAACAAAGTTTATTTGTTTTGATTTTGATCCTGTCTTTTGTCGGATGCCGGGAAAATGCCAGGAATCATGGTAACAATTTCCTTACGACAGATGTATTTCAACCACTTGATCCCGGAAAAACAAACGTATCAGGAGAAATCGGACGCAGGATTGACATTACCTTGCGGGAAAATATCCAAAAGATTAACACGGAGAAAGACTTTATTTCCCCGTTTTTAAAAAAGTCAAATACGGATGGTTTTGTCGGGATTGGCATGTATATCGACGCTTTGGCCAAAATTGCAGCTTACACGAATGACAGCCAGGTGATCGCTTTAAAAAATAGCGTGATTGATCAATTGATTTCAGCTCAGCTTGATGACGGATATATTGGCCTGATGCAGCCACCATCCCGGATGTGGGTTTTATGGGATGTTCATGAAATGGGGTATATCATTTTTGGGCTGATGACAAATTACACCTGTTTCAAGGATGAAAGGTCGTTGCAGGCTGCGATTAAGACAGCCGATTATATTTTGAAACACTGGTCAACGATGCCGCAAAACTGGGAAAAGGAGACCAAGGTAAACCAGCATGAGGCGTTCACCGGGCTGGACCGTGCCATGCTTACCTTATACCGTTATACCGGGGAGCAGCGTTTTCTGGACTTCTGTATGAATGAAAAAGCGCTTTCCAAATGGGACCTGGGTATTGAAACAGGCCGTAGGGTTGGAATCAATGGACATGTTTATGGATACATTGGCATGTGCCTGGCCCAGTTGGAATTGTACCGGCTCTCTCCCGACAGCGACTTGCTGAAACAATCGGGGAAAGTGATCGATTTTTTGACAGCTCATGACGGGATGGTTATTTCGGGGGAAGCAGGCCAGTGGGAAACATGGACGGATGACCAGGATGGCGGCGATGCCCTGGGTGAAACCTGTGCAACAGCCTATCAAATCCGGTTTTATGAAAATTTGTTCCGGCTTACCGGAGAATCACGTTACGGTGATCTGATGGAACGCGCTATCTATAATGGCCTTTTTGCCGCACAATCGCCTGATGGCCGGAGAATACGATATTATACCCCAATGGAAGGTAAACGGGAATATTTTACAGACGATACCTATTGTTGTCCGAATAATTACCGGAGGATCATCTCAGAAATTCCGTCAATGGTCTATTATAAAAAGTCAGAAGGAGGAATATGTATTAATCTTTATACGGCTTCTTCGGCGACGATAGAACTATCTGACAGTATAGATGTTCATGTGATTCAGGAAACCGATTACCCCAATTCAGGAAAAATTAATGTTACGGTTTCTCCTTCACGGCCACACACATTCCCATTGAGGCTGCGGGTGCCGGCATGGGCCCAAAATGTATCGGTAGCGGTGAATGGAGAAGTTCAAAACGTCCGTGCAGTGCCGGGTAGCTTGATTTCCATCGACAGACAATGGTTAGCCGGTGATCAGGTCATGTTGGATATTCCCCTCCGATTTCGGTTAGTGAAAGGAAGAAAACGCCAGGCCGGGAGGGTAGCCCTAATGAGGGGGCCGGTTCTGTTTTGTCTGAATCCAGAAAAGAACCCCGGACATGGGTTGGGAGAGTTAACCCCCGATGCTCTTGGACGGATCTTGCTTGATTACCCGTCCTTGAAGGGGCCATTCCCTGACAATACCGTTCGGCCTGATGGCATGGCATGCAGAATAGGGGCATGGAAGCCGGGCTTTGGTATGAGCGACGGCCCGCATGACTATGAATTGCAATTGACCGAGTATCCCGACCCGGACTGCCGGTCAACTTACTTCAATATAGCCGATATTGAGTATTCACAGGAAGATGAGCTAAATCAGATATTCGAAAAGAGATGACGTTAAAAAGGAATGAAAAACGACAATCCCGCCGGAATTTTTTAATAAACTCGGCAAAACTGGTTGGCGTGGCTGGTGCATGGTCACTGCTAACTTCTGCTGAAGGTGCAGGTACTAAAAAATCATCGTATAGCCACTCTTTCAAAATAGGAATGGCAGGTTATAGCTTTATCAATTTCAACATCGACCAAACCCTTGGAATGATGAAAAGGATAAATGTGAATTTTTTATGCATTAAAGATTTTCATCTGCCTTACGATAGTAGTGATGCACAAATTGAAGAATTTTTAACGAAACTACAAGAAGCCGGGATTACAGGCTATGCCGTGGGCC
Source organism: uncultured Prolixibacteraceae bacterium (assembly GCA_964584045.1). Lineage (GTDB taxonomy): Bacteria > Bacteroidota > Bacteroidia > Bacteroidales > Prolixibacteraceae > JBCFBK01. Next base: position 2,362 of record CAZOYZ010000570.1, read on the forward strand.
CTATTGGAGACGAGATTGATATTGATAAGGCATTTGATTATGCACATCGGGTTGGTGTAAAACTCATAACGGGGATCCCTGCGCTCAAAGATATTACAGCCATCAACATGAAAGTCAAACAATACGATATCTGTTATGCTATTCATAACCACGGACCCGACGAAAAAAGGTATACTGATGCCGGCACTGTATATAACTTGATAAAAGATCTGGATACTCGCATTGGCCTTTGTTTTGATATCGGGCATAATATGCGTTATGGCAGCGATCCTGTTGCCGATATGGAAAAATTTTCCCACCGGATTTTTGATATTCATTTAAAGAATGTTACTGCCGCATCGGAAGAAGGAAGAGCTTGCGAACTCGGAAGAGGCGTTATCGACATCCCTGCATTTATTAAAACCTTGCATAAGGTCAATTACAGTGGGTGTTGTAGCATTGAATATGAAAAAGACATGGAAGACCCTTTACCTGGGATTGCTGAATCTTTGGGCTATTACAAAGGTGTCTGCGATGGCCTGACTATTTAATAAACCCGATTAAACCCCAAAATTCTAATTAGCGACAACGAAATTATCTTCAAGAGCGGTTTACAACGGATTGATGAAGCAGCTTTTGAAGGGTTGGTTTTCAGAAAGACAGTAATCATTTGATATAAAAGAGATGAAGCAGCTAAAACAATTAATAACTATTATTATTTTGTTTTTCCCCATGTTCACGGTAACAGCCCAAACAATCCTGTATGTTTCACCCGATGGACGCGGCGACCGATTTACAAAAAAGAATCCGGGCTCATTGGACGCGGCCCGCGATAAGGTTCACAGCTTAACCGTATCGATGACCGGCGATATTGTCGTTAACCTTTATGGGGGGACTTACTTTCTGGATTCGGCACTTGAGCTCGGCCCCGAAGACAGCGGCAACAATAGTTTCTCTGTCATATGGCAAGCTGCCCCGGGCGAAAAACCTGTATTAAGCGGGGGCAAAATAATTTCCGGCTGGACATTATTCGATAAGGAGAGGAATATTTACAAAACGAACGTTGGCAACCTAAAATTCAGGCAGCTTTATGTTGACGGAATCCGGGCGGTCCGCGCCAGGACTCCGAACATGACGGATTCTGTTGACAAAGGCCCATACGCAAGAATCTTATCCTGGGATA
>CAZOYZ010000571.1:0-3520 GCA_964584045.1 uncultured Prolixibacteraceae bacterium
GGAAAGGGCATGTTTTTAAAGGCAAAGACAACTCTACCGGCTTTTCATGGGAGAACAACGAGGTTCCGGGCAACATGTCTTTTTTCTACCTGGCCGGTGAAAAACCCGAAAAATATATTTCCACCTGTCTTCAAAAAGTGAACGGGCATACCGGGAAACCGACCACGGCGTTGTATATGGCTGTAAAAGATGACTATCCCGAAGATAAATTCGGTGCAGTGACGCGGAACGAGTTTTCTTTTTTTCCCGATTCTTCATTCACCGAAGGGTATGTTTCTTTTTGGATGAAGTTGCAGGACAATCTTTTGGAAATAGCCCCGCAAACAAGCAAAAGCAGTCAACTGGATTATTATCACCTTGACAGTTGGCGGATGTTGATGGAAATCAAAGAACCTGATTCGGGCGTCAGCCTGAAAGGCAGGGGAACCAATAATTACCGGATCTCCTTTTTTATAGCCCGTGATACGCTCATCAACAAGATGTACTGGCTTTTGCGCGCCGAAATGCCGCAGCCTGTCCGACAAATTGACTGGGAGGTCGAAAACCGGAACATCCGTGTGCCTCCCGGCGAGTGGTTCAAAATGGAAGTTTATTTCAAAAAGGGAAAAGAAAACGGGCAGGTCCGCTGGTCTGTCGACGGACAAATAATCGCGGATTACCACGGGAGGACGGAACACCCTGACAATCCCCTCCCGGTTAAATTCTGGTCATTTTTTAAACTTTACCAGGACGAGGCCTGGCTGGGAAAATGGGAAGTTTTTCAATGGGTGGACGATTTCGAATTCCGGAGACAAAAATAAGGATTTAAAAAAAGACCAATGACTAATTTATTAATTAACAATCAATGAAAAATATTTTAATAGTCGTGTGGATGATTTTGCCGTTCTTTTCGGCAGATAAAGAGAAGACAATTTTTAAGGAAACCTTTGATTATCCGGATGGTACATTACCATCCATGTGGTGGAGTGAAGGATGTCCTGCCCAAATCAGGGATGGGCGCCTGTTTGTTGATGCGGATACGGTTTCTTTCAGAGCTGCAACAGTCTGGCTCGATAAAAGTCTGTCAGGAAATGTGCGGATCGAATTTGATGTCCATATTGTATCATCGAGCGACAAAGCCGACAATATCAATTGTTTTTTCATGTATTCTGATCCCGGAGGAAGTGATTTGAGAAGTACTTCACCCAGCAGGGCATGCGGAACCTATACGTTGTATCATCAGATGAATGGTTATATCTTTACCAACGTGGCAAACGGGAAGGAGGCGAACGTAAGGTTCCGCCTGCGCGATAATCCGGGCTTTCATCTCATCAGGGAGAATTACAGCGGACAAATCGAGATTGGCAAAACCTACCATGTAAAGATTGAAAAAAAAGATGACCGTCTGCAATACTGGACGAACGGGAAAAGAATTATCAACACGGTTGATAAATCATTTAATCCCATCTATGAAAACGGGTTATTTGGATTCCGGACCTGGCATACATCTCTTTGGTGGGATAATTTAGTGATTACGCAACTGGACTAAATACAAAAAAGATGAAGCGTTTATTATTCTGTATAATCCTGGGCATCACCGTAACCGCGGTAAAGGCTCAGGATATCATGAGACCTCCGGTATGGGGAATCGCCAAAATGACTTTTTTGGTGAGTGACCTGAATCTGGCAAGAGACTATTACGGAAAATTCCTGGGATATGAAGAAGCCTTTTCATACCCTTCCGCGATAGGAACAATCGTCTCTTTCAAAATCAATGACCGCCAATTCCTCGAATTTATCGAAGATCAGAATGCCCGCAATAAAAACAGGCTGGTAAGCGTGTCATTCGATTGTGACGAGATCAAACAAATGGAAGCCTGGCTTGCATCCAAAAATGTAAGGATCATCCAAAAGAAGGGGAAGGATGGAGCAGGAAACGAAACCTTGTGCATTGCCGGAACGGAATTTTACACCATTGAATTCATCCATTTTCTTCCGAATGGCTTGCATAAAAAATCGGCCGGACATTTTTTGGGAAAACAGCGGATCGCCGCTCGCCTTCATCATGCCGGACTCTACATTTCGGATGTTGAAAAAGCAGACCAGTTCTATAGGAATATCCTGGGTTTTAATGAAATGTGGCGTTTCAAAGAGGGAAACAGCGTGAAGCCCAACTTCATTTACAAAGGTATGCCCGACTGTGTGGAGAATATTGAATACCTGGTCACCGACGACAGCAATTCATCACATCCCTGCTTTCTCGTGACCGACATGCAGGAAACCATTTATACCCTGAAAGAAAGAAGGCAATGGGGCGATATTGCCCGCCCCGTTATCGGGAAAGGTAACCGCTGGCTGCTGAACCTGAAAAATGCTGATCTTACAAAGGTAGAATTCACCGAATCTTTTACCGTGCGATAAACGTTAAAACCAAATACAATGAAGAAAAATTTAACCAGACGCGATTTCATCATGGGTACCGTAGGCGCGGGAGTTGCCCTGAGCACGGCCGGCATGCTGCTTTCCTTCAAGAAACTGGACGCTAAAGGTTTGCCTACGACAATACTGGGTAAAACGGGTGTAAAGGTTCCGCGCATGGCGCTGGGTCTGGGAAGCCGTTTCTGTGATATTAACGATCCAGAAGAGTCAGATCAACTCCTGAACTATGCATTGGATCATGGCCTCTACTACCTGGATACCGCTCATATCTATGAAAATACCAAAAACGGCGTGATCAGTGAAGAGCGGATCGGACGGATCGTGAAACACCGGCGAAAAGAAATTTTCCTGTCCACGAAAGTGACCAGCCGTGATCCAAACGAAGCCATGAGACAAATTGAATCAAGCCTCAAGCGACTGCAGACTGACCACCTGGACATCTTGAAAATCCATAATATCTTTGACATGGATGATGTGGCAAAGGTGAGTGAAAAAGGCAATCTCATCGACATCATCACCCGGATGAAAGAAGAAAAAGTCACTCGTTTCATCGGCTTTTCCGGACACGCGAATGCTGAAGCCATGAGAACGATGGCCGAGCGGTTTAATATGGACACCATGCTGATCGCATTGAATCACTGGGGAAAGGTAAAATTTCCCCGTGAAGAATTGTCTGTACCGGCTGCGCATGACAAAGGGCTGGGCGTGATGGTCATGAAGGTTTTAAGGCCACGTGATAATGATCCGTCTATCAATCCGCGGGACCTGATCCGTTACGGACTTTCATTGAAAGATGCCGATGGAGTGGTAGTCGGAACAGACAGCATGAAGGTTTTGAAAGCAAACATTGAGCTATTGAAAAATTTCGATCCAATGACTGAAGATGAAATGAAAGCGATGACAGCCCACCTAAAACCATTCTACAATCATGAAAACATTCCGTGGATGAAACACGGCTATCAGGACGGAAAATGGGTTTGAAAGAAAATCACGATTCATTCCCGGCGCTTTCCCTGTCTTGTGTCTCGATCCTTGATACTTATGTCTAAAACATGAACCCATGAAACAAACGTTACTGATCCTGCTTATTTTAACAGGTGCC
>CAZOYZ010000572.1:0-3517 GCA_964584045.1 uncultured Prolixibacteraceae bacterium
AGATCGGAAGCCTTTTTGTTTAATTAAAAAATCAGACTATGATCCAGGAAATCCTCGTACTAACCATTGTCGGAGCCGTCATTCTGAAAGTGATTCACTCCGTTTACAAATCACTGACCGTAAAAGACAAAAGCGTTTGCGGAGGCTGCGCCAGTTGCGGGAAGAAGCACGTGTCAGGCAAAGTGCATCTGTGACGTTACTTTTTAATGATTCGCATATCTGCGCATAAATTCCCGGATCATATTTTTATCGTTTACCGGATCAAAGCCGCATACCTTCTGCAGCGTATATTCCGGCCCGGCTGACAAATATTCATCAAACCGCACATCCTGCGGCGACCTCTCCCCGTTTTCACCCGTTGCTTTGAACCGGAAGGCATAGGTCATGGCCTGAACAATCTTTTCACAGTTCATTCCAAGTGCTTCGGCAAGCCTGATCACGCCGACAAAACGGTCGTCGGGACCCAGTTTGCGGGGCCGGTCCTGTCCCACTCTGAAGATCGTATCTTTAAGCGCTTTGTTCTGAAACCGTTTCAGAAGATCATCGACATGGGCTTCGAGATCTTCCATCGAGAAATCGTTAGGATATTGCTTTTGGATAACGGCAGCAGACTGAAGCATGACACTTTTTACAAAATCAAAAACCGTCGTATCAGATAATACTTCATAAATATAAATGGCTTCAGGATGTTTGAATGATCCGTAATACGCGACGGCCGCATGTCCCAGGTTATGTATAAAAGCCTTGCGGTCGACCCAGGCTTTTATATTCTCCTTGGGGCTGAGCCCGGGTACTTCAGGCACTTTCCCTTTAAATCCCCTTCTGTCAACGATCAGATTATTGTATGGTTCGGCAAAGACCTGCAGGGGGTCCTGCTCCAGATCGGTTTGCGTCATGATGGGAACCATTTTCCCGATGCTGGTTTCTACAAGTCCCACTAGCCTTTCGAGCGGATAACCGGCAGGAAGGCACTGCGACAGCTTTTCACGCATAAATGCACCGGCGTCACGCATGTTCTCCGCGATGATGATATCCAGCGGCCGATCCGGATCGGCTTCATAACGTCTTATCAAACCCTGCGCGATCACAGGTATGATTTTCTCCAGGGCGTTCTTTCCTACGGAAACAGCCAGCAAAGATGAGCGCGAAACCTCGCCGGCAACCTGTTCCCGGTCCAGCCCCGAAACAGCCCTTACGTGAGCGATTAAAAGTGTCTCTTCCTTTTCGCCCTTGATGACAACCGGGTAGGACCTTCTCTGATTCAGCAGTTCCACCACCGAAAGGTCCACGTCCGAAAAGACCACTTCATACCCTGCCCGTCCAAACAGTTGTCCGATAAAGGACCTCCCGATCTTTCCAGCTCCAAAGATCAGGATCGATTTATTTTCCATACCCGATTTGCTTTTTATAAAATTCGTAATAAGAGGCAATCAGCATTTTCCTCTGGATACTTTTCAAAATTTCGGTCTTGTTATTGGGTTAGTTCCTGGTAGCCGGCTATTTTCTCAGTGATGGCGTCGATCTCGTTCCGGCCATTCAGGAACTCGATCGTCAGATCAAAATTCCTAACTTCCCCGGGCTCCAGATATTCAATCATTCCCTCATTCCGCGAGTCAGTACGCCCTCCCACATAACAATTGCAGGGTTCCATTCCCAGCACATACTCACCTTCACCCATCTGCTTCCATTGGGTAAAATTGAAAAGCTGCTTTTTATTAAATTGGATCGCGACACCAATTCCCAGCTTTTCATTGATCAAAGCAGCACCGGTGTTCCCCGTTCCATCCGATCTTAAGTTGTGATAAAAGACCTGTTCGGCATACCGCGGTGTGGGTTCCTGACACCGGTCAAAGAAAGCTTCTCCCCTGGCAGCTTCCTTGTCTCTGGGAGTCAATTGCTCTGTTGGTGTTAACAACAGGGCGTCTTCATCCAGTAAAGGATATCCCAAGTTGAAATGAAATAATACCATAAGCCTTTCTCTTTTAAATCCCAGGTTCTCGACGGCATTCCGGATCAGGATCTTGTTTTCTCCATACCGGCATGAGATCTTCCTGTCAAGCACCAGGTTTTCGCCAAAAAGCCTGGCTTCCCTCATTTTACCGCTTACTGTTAAGACAGGTATCTCTCCATCCCATTCGGTTTTGGCGCATACCTCTTCAGCCGGAGTATTAGAAATTCTTCCATGCAAGCCAAAAGCCTCCCCATTTTCTTCGCAGGGGCTTCCCACGTTTCTTAACCCGCAGGTAGTGAGAAACCCGGCATAAAAACTTCGGAGGAAACCCAGATTATTCTCTTCGTAATATTCAGGGGACAGGATTCCTGTTTTACTCAGATAACTGCAGTTTGTCCCCCTAAAAGACAATTCGGCGATATCCAGCCCCCGGTCCGCAAGTACGGTAAACTCCAGTCCCGAACCGTTCCTGACATCAAAGGCTCTCACCCCGTTGGCTTTCCCTCCTGAAAGGACATATTCCTTTATTCCAAAAACCTGGTTGAGATCCCCAACATACCTGAGCATCTCTCTTTTGTTGAAGTTAATATTTTTCATTCTTAAACTTCTGTTAACTACCGCTTGTTCATTAACAGCAAATTAAGAATTCATTTTTTACCTTTCCAAATCAAATCTCACTTTTTTACAGAAAATCCGGTTTTAGAAGAATGTCGCTGTAACAGACGGATTCACCGGACTGGTGAAGCTACGGCGCAAGAAACTTTGTACCCCTCATTCGTCGATCTATTGCTTTCCTGACATCATTCAGAAAACGTGAAACCTTTATTTTCGGATCGCCTTCTCCCAGTGTTTCGACAGGAAGATAACCCCGGTAGCCTGAATTCACGATCATTTTCATCAGTCGCTCCAGATCAACTTTTTGATCCATCCCATTCACGAAAACCTTTTCTTTAAGTTGCCAATTAACCGCATAGGGGATTGACCGGGCAATCTCATCATACAAATCTCCTGAGCGATAGCTGCCAATATCCAGTACCAGGCCAAACCAACCGGAGTCGACAAGCCTGACGATTTCGATCGCCTCGTCGGCCGTACGGATAAAATCGTTGTGATTCTGAACCGCCACCATCACTCCGTGAGCTTTCCCAAATTCGGTACATTCCTTCAGGTCGGCGACCAAATAACTCAACACTTCGGATCTGCTCAGACCTTTCGGATCTGCCGTTCCGGAAAAAACGCGGATCACGGGAGCTCCCATTTTTTCGGCAGCAAGAATCCAGCTCTTCACCAATGCAACACTTGCCCGGCGTTTTTCCGGATCGGGATCCGTAAAGTCATTCCTGACACCTGTACCGCTGATCTCCAAACCAAGCCTGAAAGCTTTTTGCTTGATCTGGTATAAATAATCATCAGAAGGCACCTTCGGATATCCCGGGAAATAGTAGGCTGTGAGATCCACTGCATCCAGTTGTTTAGCCGCACAGTACTCCAGGAGATCATCCAGATCCATTTCTCCCTTCATGAGCGCGCTATTAAAAGAATAGGCATTCAAACTGGTTTTAAGCT
>CAZOYZ010000573.1:0-3511 GCA_964584045.1 uncultured Prolixibacteraceae bacterium
ACAGATTAAACACCCGGAGAATTCGGCGTCAGCGGTGAAAAACCAGTCCTACCGTCAGTTCGATACGGCTAAGGTTCTCCTTCTCGTCGTCTTCCAGCTTTACGGTTTCATATGCCCCGCCATAGCCAACTTTCATCTTTGATAATTTCCCAAGGGTATAAGATCCGGTAAAAGCAAGGGAGAAGGTTTCACCGGATTGCATTGCTATCTGGAATAGGATACCATGACTGCACTTAATGCAGGCAAATGAACGGTCAGTTTTCCCTGTTCTGTACGTTCTCCCCTGGTGTCGCCCGCGTGATTGTGAACGGCAACATCTTTTAATGCGGAAACATCAATCGTAATTTCTTTATCCTCCGGAAGATAGTTGGCAAAAAACTGTGCACACCGCCCTTTTTGACTTTTCCAGTTTGATGTCAACACCGATGAGAAACTGATCGGCAGGCCTGAAGGTCTTGTTATCATTGGAATATTTGCAGCCCCTTCAAACGGCAAAGGTTTTATCATTCGTCCTGTAACCAGATAGTCTAAACCGGCTTCTCTTCTCCAACGGTTAAGATTATTAATCAGCTTCTTCATGTAATCCTGATTGGGGACCTTTTGGTCCCATGAAATGTTCCATGCTTCAATCATACTTCCGTCTCCCCGAAGGATCACCGTAAACAGATCGCCTGAAACAAAGGCCAAAGCCAGACGCTGCAACATATTCAGCGGACTTTTCTCCAGGTCAATCGTGTGCGTCAATGAGTTTTGATTCCCCATAAAACCATTTAAATATTCATGGTTGACATACTGGTAGGCAGGCACCGGAATCCCAAAACCAAAATTAATGGCAGCTCTGTTATCATTAAACAACAAATAGGGTAAAAAGGGTTCCGCAGCAGCAGCCTCACAGCCAAGCAACGGTTTGTGTCCGGCCGACTGAAGAACAGGCATCAGGGACTTATAGATGTCAGCCATCGCCTCTGCCTGCCACCTTCCGGGACCATAACCGTGCCCGTGACGGGTATCATAACACCCGTAACAAGAACCACCAAGATTCTGATCAAAATACTGAATATAATCGACCTGGCCTTCTTCGACCATCCTTGATACCTGATCCACCACAACATCTTTTACAAACGGATTGGTTGGACACATATCATAACCGTAACGCTGCCCCACGCCCGGCTTTGGCGTGGCACACACGTTGATCTCAGAAAAACCTCCGTCAGGCGCCTTTTTCATAATCTTTTCAAGGCCAAGCCTTTCATACTCCCCGAGCATCGTGTACGTGGTATCCGTATTACTGCGAATGGTATAACCGATGCCACTGGCGTAAAGACCAATATAGTTTCCTTTCCCGTGCAGACCTTTTACAAATTGACCAAAGTTGTCTGTACCGCCAAAAGGAGGCCAGGCATACGGGGGCGCCCAGGGAGCACTACCCTCCCAATGCATTAACAGCGCCATCACCTTGCTGTCAAATTCCTTCCCCAACCCATCAAGGATGGGCAGCGCATTGGTATAGGGATAAAGAGGGTTAGGTGGCATTGTACCGTCATCCATATCGTGTTCTCCCCTGACCGGATAAGTCACGATTACCGGAGAATCAAAATACCAGTCAGGCAGATCCTTGTTCACTGCAATCTTCGGAGGTCTTGGCATACTTGACGATTCCAGCCAGTTGCGGTAGATCTCAGCAGCATCGTACCAGTCTCCTTCAAAAGTGCCGATTACCATGTCGTAAGGTAACCGGTATCTCCCCTTTCCGGCACCGGTTGTAAACAAATGATATTCCAGTTTGATCCCGTTTTCCCCTGCTTTACAATATTCAATTCCTTTTACGTTGAACTGATCGTCATGTGTTGCCATGTACAGCCCGCCTTCGTCTGAATAATAAGCCATAAACTGCATTTGCGCAGAAGAAGGATACAGACCTATCCACCCCAACAAATTGGGGTATTCAACAGGCCGGTATTTCCCCGAACCATTTTCACGCACCTGGATATTCTCGATCACAACACCTTCCTGTGCAGGCCAGAAGATACGTGAATCGCCGCCGGTTCCCGCCAGGTCGTTTGGCACCACGACATTTGGAAAATCAATGTAATCCATCAGATAGGGAGTCCTGTTATCGACCGTTATGTTCCAGTTCATAAATGGTGAATCTTTTACAACACCGACTGTTACTGCCGCAGAAAGGTCCAACTCTTCAAACTGACTGTAGGAGATCGTTATTTTATTTTCTGCTTGTTTGATTTCACATTGTTGGGCCCGGGCACTGCTGGTTCTGATAACCTTTCCGCGATTCGAAGTATCCCGGAAGCATATTTCAAACAAAGGATGTTCTGCATTGTCAACTGCAATCAGATTTCTGCCGTTTTTTTCAATGGATTTGATGGCCCCGTTTTGCGCACTGAGTGTGAGCTTATAATAATCGTTCTCATACGTGATGTCATTGTTTTCCTTACAACTCAAAAGAACAAGAATGAATAAAAGTCCCAAAAGGGAATCACTGATTGGTTGCTTCATGTTCACAAAGATTTTTTGGTTTTGCTTTATTTGCTGCAGCCTCTCCCAAAACTATCCCTGCACAAAATGCCTGAGTGCATCTAACGGCATAAAAGTTCGTTTGGCAGTCGCTTCCAGGTCTTTCCCTTCTTCTTCATAAATCCTTTTAAGAAAGATCGACATTTCCTCGCCCACTTCGATCAGGTGCCCGTCGGGATCATAAAACCGAATAGTCCGCTGTCCCCAAAGCTCAGTGTTTATTTCATGCAGAAATTTCACGCCATGCTGTTTAAGCACCCGATAGATTTGATCCAGCCCGTCAGTTTCAAAACATAACTCAAAACGACTGGTGTTGTTCTGATTGGTGATATTCTCAGCTCCAAGTGTTTGGGGAATGATGTTGCCCGGCCAGATTTGCCAAACAGTGAAGCCTTCCTTAAAAGTGATATTCGCCCCGCCATTGTCCATGACCACGGTAAACTTAAGAAGCCCGGTATAAAACTCTTTCGATACTCCGGCATCTTTTACAAACAACACCGGCTGACAATTTTTTAGATTCATTTTCTCTGTTTTTTGTTTATATAATATGCATTTACACTCAAACTCAACCGCCCACTTTTTTCAGCAATAAGAATGGGAAGCATAGTTGGAGAAGGCTCCTTCTCCAACTATGCGAAAGGTTTCAAATAAAAACCGGACTGCAGGGGACTATTTTCATCAAGCAAATGTCGTCCCCCATTTTTATACTTTTGAGCAGTTCCACGTCGACTTCGCATCCAAATGCTTTTTCGAACAGAACCTTACTATACCCGGTTGTGCACTGGCACCAGGTACTGGTCTCCAGTTGACCGACTTCGGCAAGCATCGGACACGGGCAAAACGGGAACTGCAAATATAATTCGCCGTGCCGGTAAGATAAGCCGGCAGCTCTGGCCTTGTCGCTGCCGGCAAACTCTTCCAGACTGGAAGACGATGCCATCAGCTCTTTTACCAGGGCTAATTTCTCATCCATCCCATA
>CAZOYZ010000574.1:0-3510 GCA_964584045.1 uncultured Prolixibacteraceae bacterium
GGCTTTTTTCACTGGCCCCCGATCGGTAACCTGCTGATCCTGAGGAATAATAGAAAGCTACCAGGTTGTCAAATTGCATAAATTGATCTTTTGGACAAGCATACGCCGAACCGGTACCGCCCCAAAAACAGTTCAGGTAAAGGGATTCGATGAGCCAGTCCGGGTGCGCGCTGTTCGTGACCTGTACCCCGCTCTTGCTATAGATCAGGACCCGGTCATCAAAGACTTCAAAGATACCGTTTGATTTGCCCGGATCATTAACTTTAAGCCTGATCGCCAGATTTTTCCATACTCCTGTTGGCGTGGCAGTGAGAAAATCGCCGGTTGGCCACAAGCCGCCGGAATACTCATTGTTTTTAAAATAATTATAGGTCTGGCAAGATCCGTTTCCGAACATATTCATCGTCACCCAGCCATCTGTCAGATCATTGACGTCATGGGGTATATTGGATACTCTGCCTCCGGCCAGCCCTCCGAAAAACTTACCCCCGTATAGCCCGTCGGAGGCTCCCCAGTCGAAGCCGCCCGGGATGTAATAGTCCCACGCGAAATAGAGTTCTTTATAGGCCGAATCCAGGGGTATTTTATAATTACCCAGCCCTGCCTGGGAACCCACTGTTCCCGCGGGAAAGTTCAGGTTGAGTACAGTGCCGTGCCCTGCAACATCGCTCACGAGCGTATTATCGGTCGTGTTCCACCAGCCCATAGACCGGTAGGGCCAGGGCTGGGTATCCGTGGCGTAATCAAAATTTTCGGAAAAGACAGTCACTGAAATTTCCTCCAAAAGAGGTGGTTCTTCCGGTAATTCCGGTGAATCATCCGGATCGATATCTGATTTCTTACATTCAAGAAAAGTGAACAGAACCATGCTTATTCCAACAATCAGGAAGGAAAACGATTGATAGATTTTTTTCATTCTTTGCGAATTTTTCGGTTTAAAATGGACTGGCAGCTATTTTTGTTCTGTTTGTCGGTTACTTTCATCACCAAACGCCGGTAAGATGTTAAGGCAGGTTTTCCATTGTCGCTCAGTTCAAGGATCAGGTGGAAGCAATCGTCGACCTTGGCATCTTCAGGGACACGAAATTTAATCTTCGGGGTATTCTTTCCCGGAACAGACAACTTGAGATCTACGTCTCCAGAATAAAATCCGGCTTCATGATAAACCCACCAATGGTAATTTAGTGCATGGCCGTCCGGATCGAACGATTCGGACGCATCCAGCTTCAGGACATCACCTGCAGCAGCATTCAGGAACAAGGTTTCTTCGCTTTCCTGATCCCTGATCTTTACGACAGGGTTGTGGTTTACCTCTTCAACACCTTTTACGGCCCAATCCATCCGGGCTTTAAAATCCCAACTCATCGGTTCGCGGAACCTGAATAAAGGCGCCAATCTGTTCATTGTATAGTGTTTCACTCTCGGCGTATAAGCCCAGTCCCTTGCCGGAATGTACATGCAATAGTCTTGTTTATAGTCGTACGGGAGGATAAACGTTTCGTCACACCGGGCTTCTGCCCCGCATCCTTTGTTACGTTCGAAACGGCCGCCCCAACCGCCCCAGGCGATTGAATCTGGGTAAGAAAGACCATTGTTGACCAGGAACAGGAAGGTAGGGGATTGCCCTTCGGACCAGGCGCTGCCTCTGTTCGGATAAACGTCTCCCAAAGGATGTCCCTGCTGCTTGATGTGTGTCTTGATCCAACCCGGGGTGAAAATGTCCGGGTTGCCTCCCTGTTCATCGTCAATACGGCAACAGTTTTGCCCGGCCGGACAAGGGTCTGATTGGTAAATAAAGCTGGTCTTATTGTATTCGTAACAGGAATTATAGACAAATCCGCGATATTGGTAAACACTGCGCATATAGAAAATGTCAGGCCTGTTGTAAGCGATCCAGCCACCGGCATTGTCTTGCCCTGCGATGTCGTAAGCACGGATTTTATCGAGCAGCCTGCTTTTTTCCGGCGCATCCATGTTGCTGTTCATAATATCGTAAATAGACTGGGCAAGCGTATTCGCTCCTCCCCAGATCAGTACCCATACCGGGCGGGCATCGTCTTTCTTGAGCACCTCAATGATATGGTCGGAGCCAGCCGAGCTCAATCCTGCACCTACGTCATCCATTCCAAAGTTCTGATCGCCCCCACGGTCGGTGTTCCCGGCAAAGACAAGGCCTCGAAGATATTCGGCCGTTGGGTAGTCTTTTGCACGGGGAAAGCGGGAACTGTGTGAGCGCAGGTTATCCTCTGCCTGACCATACCCATCCAATATTTCGTGGATATACTCCGGGGCGGGATTTACCGGCTGCCCGTTCTTATTCCCGCGCATCCAGACCGCTGTGGTGGCGATGATCCCTTCAACATCAAAATCATAAGAATACAACAGGAACCGCACAAGCGATTGCTGGTCGTCGGGATCCTCTCCAATGTCGGTCAATACGATCACACGCGGTTTTTCAACAGCCTGGAGGAACAAAAAATTCATGAACATAATTAGCGTCAAAAGTATCTTGCCCATGATTTTAAGATTATTTCCATGTTAAAAAACTAAAGTAAGAAACCACCCTCCCGGAGGGTGGTTTCAATTCTTATACGTTCAAAGAATATGATCATCTGGTGTAGATCGCTATGCCGGATATTGATGGGTCTCTGTTATACCCCACAAGGTCAACATTCAGTACACCGTCTGATACGGTAACATTGTATGGTCCGTACTTTTTCCATGTATATTTCGTCATTTTGCCTACTTCATCCGCTACTTTAATGCCCTCGATGTTTAATTTTCCATAACGGAAATCGTTCACGTAATCTTCCACCATCCATATATATACACTATAGTCCCCGTTACTTATCGGGATACTGATATTCACGGGATTTGCTCCAGCCCTATATGTCAGGGAATTAAGAAGTTTAGCGAAGTCTGCATCAACTGGCGCAGGGCTCCAGTTGATCGTTGCCGTTTGTTTGAACGGTGATGCACTCCCTATCGACATTCCTTCAGCTATAGCGGCATTATGCGATAACCACGCCTTGCCATCTACAATTACAGCATCCCCGCCAAAGTTGATGCCTTTAACAAAATCCACGGTGAAGACTCTGATTGTCGTTGTTTTAACCGATTTATCCATCTCGCCGGTCACACCAACGGTCGTAAGGGTAACGGTATAGTCTCCGTCAGCGGCATAGGTATGCGACGGGGATTTTTCGGTTGAAACGGCAGATCCGTCACCAAAGTCCCACGAGTAGCTCATCCCGTACGCAGAAGAATTGGTAAAATCAATTTTTTTTGAATCGGCAGTACTTGCCTTTGACGTAAAATTAGCCACGGGCTTCAGAATTTTGGTATGAAGAACGACAATGGCAGTTTTAATCAGTGGATTAATTTCAACTTCATTTGAATGGATGCCCACTCCCAGGCCAAATACCGCATCCGGGAAATTGCGCAAATAGTTGAGGTCAATCTCCAGGTTAAATTTTCCCAGCCTTTCCCCATCCGCGATGTCAACTGAAG
>CAZOYZ010000575.1:0-3509 GCA_964584045.1 uncultured Prolixibacteraceae bacterium
AGGTATTGGCCTTGGGTGCACACTACCGTTACTCTGAATTGGAACGGGAAAAGCTCGACTTAAAGCTGCAGGTGCAGCGGTCCCTTTTGATAATGGCTGTGATGGGGCTGGTTTTTGTGATCGTGTTCCTGATTATCTGGATTGCACTGAAAGAAAGCAAATACAAACAAAAGATCCTGAAATTGAAAAATATAGAAATTGAGGAACAAATCACCAATTTGCTCCAATCGTTAAAAGCGGAACGAGATCAAAAAACCGACCTAATCCGGCAGGTCCAGGATTTGCAGGTTCAGTATCAGGATGCTTCGACAAGTTCAGAACTACTAAAGGCCATTGATCAAAAGCAGATTACAACATGGATCGAGTACGAAGCCGTTTTTCAACGTTTACGCCCAGGCTGGATAGAGCGACTGAGGCAACAGGTGCCTGAGCTTAGGCCGACAGATCTGAGATATTGTATGTGTTTATATTTTAATCTAAACAATTATTCGATCGCAAATTTATTAGGAGTTGGGGATGAAGCTGTAAAAAGCGCTAAAAAGAGGATCCGCGACAAGTTTTCATTGGATGAGTCTACAGAAATTTACCTGTATTTGAAAAAAATTGACTAAAGAGAGATCAAAAAAGTCGCGTTTTCGAAATTTACACCCTTTTACACCCCTGCAAAAATGTATCTATGTATTATACTCTCGTTACATTTGCATCAAATCAGTGAGCTTAACAATGAAAAGAATAATTTTTGCTTGTTCTGTTTTTGTTTTTTCTATCCCACTTGCTTTTTCGCAAGATGTGGAAGATCATTCTAATTGTGGCAATTACTCAAAGAGGATAGAAAACAATAAAGTGAAAATTCAATCATCTGCAATAAAAGCGGTGAAGTTGGAGGCAGAAGAGTATTTAAAAGAGGAGGCTACGAGGCGCTGAAAAGTATGCTATACCCAGATATACAGGCAAAAAACGATGGACTAAACCAATATGAAACATTTCCTTTATGTAATATTTATTCTTTTGATCTTTTCGTGTAAAAATGATTTTTCGCCAGTGGAGAGAAAGACATTAATGCTTGCCGGAGAGAATCAGCAGCAGCTGAAAAGAATGTTGGAACATTACCAGCACTCTGAATCGGACAAACAGAAGCTTAAGGCAGCTCGCTTTCTGATTGGAAACATGCCGGGACATTTTTCTTATGACTCCACTTATGCCGTTTGCTACAGACCTGTTATTGATGCTATAAATAAGATGACTAATAGTGGCTTACCTATGAAGGCAATAGGAAAAAAGGCGAATCTGCTATTGGATAGTCTTATCGCAATTTATCCTCTGTCCCTTATTTATTCCAAGGGAGTGGATGATTTGCATCAAATTCAATCAGATATGCTCATCAACAATATTGATCTCGCGTTCGAGTATTATAACAAGAACCCTTTTAAGGATAGCATTTTATTCAATGATTTTCTCGAGTACGTTTTGCCTTACCGGCTTCAGAATGGTTATTGTCTGGAGAATTGGAGATCGTACTTTACACACAATTACTCTCTAAACGAAAATGCTCGTGATGTACATCAATTATGCGATTCGTTGTTGTACAATTTCAGGCACATAAGAAATGGATGGGGAGTGGCGGATCAATATCCGTATATAAAACTCAATGATTATCTGAAATCTCAGATAACCCGATGTTCCCAAAGATGTTGGTTTAATGGTCTTTTACTTCGGTCGTTCGGGATACCGGTAGCAATTGATTTTGTTCCTTCATGCAGGGTACATCAGTCCGGACATGAATGGAACACGCTAAAGCTGAAAGATGGCATTTATCCTTTTGAGCCATTCTGGCAGGACAGTCTCCGATACTTAAAAGCTGTATATTCCGGCAAAAAAGAACATCCAACGATTGGTCCCATCCGGTTTTCCAAGGTATATCGGAAAACATTTAAAATGAATATTTCGGAACTCCTGGAACATGCGTTAAAGACAGAAGAAGATATTCCGCCTTTTTTCCGAAATCCATTTATTCGAGATGTTAGCAACGAGTATTTTCAAACCTATGGTTTGGAGGTACCGATCATTAAAGATGTTGCCGATCTGGATTATGCATATGCTTGTGTATTGGGTGTTAATCAAACGTGGTTACCGGTCGATTTTGGAAAAATTAGGCGCAATAAGATTGGTTTTAGATCATTAGGTGCAGGAATTGCATATTTGCCATGCAGGTATGAATCGGGGACTTTGACCCCCGTGGCATATCCGATTCTTTTAAATGATGACGGCTCTCCTTCTGTTCTTTGTCCTGACACGACGCATCTTCGGGAGTTAAGAATTGCGCAGGTAGCCTATCCTCGGCCGGGATTGAATTATGATAAAAAGGCTTTTAACGGGGTTACAATTGAAGCTTCGAATGATCGGAATTTTAAAAAAAGCGAAATCCTTTGGCAAATAAACAGGGCATATGAACCTGGGACATGGTACATCCCTTTTCATACAAACTCCCGGTATCGCTATGTAAGGCTCGTGCTTCCATGTAAAAAAATCAGATTAAACGAGATTAAGTTCTTCGAGAAAAGTAAAGAAAGTGTAAAGTATATCAAGGGGGAACTGATAAGTTCAAGTCCGCGCGACAGCCTGATTTTTAAAAGAGCGAATGATAGCAAGTTAACGACATCTTTTGTGGCTACAGAAATCGGCAGTTATAATATACCAAGGGACAGGATCTGGTTTGGCTATGATTTCGGACAACCCGTTTTATTCGGTGGATTTGAGTTTTACTTCGCATTTGACGTAAGTGTTCGAAAGAAAGGAGTGTATGAACTTATGTATTGGGACTTCGAATGGAAAACGGTAGGCATTAAAAGAGCTGCTTCCATGGAAGTTTCCTTTGATCATGTTCCTCAGAATGCCTTACTAATGATAAAAATTCGTGACACTGGGAAATTCAGCCGGATTTTCACTTACTCGGAAGGAAAGCAGCATTGGTGGTAAAATTTTCATTGTGTTTTACAGGTCATATATCGTTAAAAAGTAATACGCGGAGAGGAAGAAATCCAGAATTCTGCGTATGAATATCGCGGAGGCGCTTACATTGGTTCGCATTTTTACCCCAGGGGGTGCCAAAAGATTAACACCATCATCAGCCTAAGTTGGTGGATCTTCGTATTGCCCGGAGTGCTGGCCCTGGGAGTTGCACTGCTCACCATAAGCTGGCAAAGCTGGAAAGCCGCTACCCGGAATCCGATGGAAGTGTCGCAGGTATGAATAACCCTACTTCACCCGGAGAGTTTAAATAGACGTTAAATAGCTCTTAATAAAGGTTGTAACGGAGCATATCCGAGTTCGGTAAAACCATAAACCAATCTGATCCTTTTTTATAGCCAGGATCCGATTCAGGACAAATGATACCCAGGAACTCCTGATGAACGGACTACCGGATATTCCGTCGAAGCCGGTTATTCCAATTAAATGATGCAGGACTCCGGTGTCGGTCAGATATACCTTGGGAGACTTAACCAGTCGCT
>CAZOYZ010000576.1:0-3491 GCA_964584045.1 uncultured Prolixibacteraceae bacterium
CGCGTTTCAGATGGTCGATCCGGAACGATTTTACCATCCTGAAAAATATCGATTTTTCATTTTCGCTGTACTCCTACTGGGGACATAAAGCCATATTCGATGAAGCAAAACATAATCCGACAATGACGCTCGATCGTTTTAATTCCTTTAAGATCCCTTACTGGACCCCTGAAAACCCAAGAAACGATTTTGCAAGGTTAAATTCGAACATGGCAGGCGTTTCCTATAATGTGTGGTGGGATCAGTCGTTTATCCGGCTCGACAATATTTCACTGAGCTATACCTTTCCCAGGAGTCTTCTCCAAAGCTATAAGATCCAGAACCTGAAAGTTTTACTGACTGCGAGAAATGTAGCCGTCTGGACCAGGGAATTTGCGTTTTGGGATCCTGAATATACCGGGCCTACGCCTTCATTTGTCACATTGGGTGTTCACCTGACATTGTAGTCTTTTAAAATTCAATAAATTAAAAATTGAACGAATGAAAACGACAAGAAAAACCTTAAAATACAAAATCGCATCTGTCATCTTTCTGGCAACGATGATGGTTGGATGTTCGGAAGACTTTTTATCACCCGAACCGCTTTCCTTTATTACCACCGAGGCAGGACTGGCGGATGCGGATGCCATGTACGCCACACTGGCCTACAGTTCGATCAGGATACGCGACCATTACATGGACGGAACGTTTGCCCCTCCGATGTTTACTGAAAATCTATTTTCTGAAGTAATGGTTGACGGGACTTCCGACAAAACGTTCCCGGCCCGGGATATGAACCGGTTGATCATTCCCGACGGAATGCTGACCGATGCAAGCTATAACCGGGTCGGACATTGCTGGGCATATGCCTATCTGGCGATTAAAAGCGCGTCAATTGTGATCTCCAACATCGACCAGCCTCAGTATAAAAGCGAACAGGAAAAAAATGCGGTACTGGGAACCGCTTATTTTCACCGTGCCTTCTGGTACTATCTGCTGGTTAATGAATTCGGCGATGTGCCGTTTATCAATGAGCAAATCGCAGAACCTAAACTTGATTTTTATTCCACACAACGGGAAGTGATTCTTGCAAAATTAAAGGAAGATATGGAGTCCGCCGTTCAGTGGGTTCCTGCAAGCGTAAATAAAGGCATGGTTTCCAAAGCGGCCTGTAACCATTTGCTGACCAAGATCTACCTTGCGCTCGGTGAGTTCGACAAGGCCATTACTTCGGCAAACGCGGTGATCAACGGCGGCTACTCGCTGATGACCAGCCGCTTCGGATCGGATAAAGCCGATCAAACCAAAAATATCATATGGGATTTACACAGGCCTCTCAACAAAACCCTTCCCGAAAACAAGGAAGAGATCTTTTCGGTAATCGATCGATATGGTATGCCGGGCAACATCAGCGCGGGGTCTACGTTCATGTACATCTTTGGTACGTTCTGGGGAGGAGCAACCATTCTTACGCCCACCGGGAAGCGTGGCACATCGGACGCCGTCGGATGTGAAATCCCGCAGGTTGAAACATATGGCCGCGGCGTTTGCAAGGGAAGAGGAACCAATTACAGCACCCGGATGATCTGGGACTCCCCGGGCGATTTGCGCCATGCCCCCGGCAACTGGGTTAAAATGGAAGACCTGGTTTACAACAATCCGACGCTGAAAACTCAGGGAGATCCGTATTACGGGAAACATATCCAATTCAGAAAAGAGAACGGAAGCATCCTGGTTGGCGACACGCTCCGGAGTTGGTCCGGTGGCTGGCCGCATTACAAGTTTCTCATTCCTGACCCCTACCGGACCCAGCCGCGCGGCGGAAATACCGACTGGTATATCTTCCGGTTGGCTGAAACTTATTTACTGCGGGCAGAGGCTTATTTCTGGAAAGACGATATGGCAAATGCCATGAAGGATGTGAACATGGTCAGAGAGAGGTCCGGAGCAGCGCCTTATACCAACCTTGCAGATTTCGGTATCGGAACCATACTCGATGAAAGGGCAAGAGAGCTGTTTTATGAAGAACCCAGGAAGTCGGAATTAACACGTATCGCATTCCTGTTTGCCAAAACAGGGAAATCATACAACGGTATGACGTATAATCTTTCCGGTTTCTCCGAATCCAATTTCTGGTACGACAGGATCATGGAAAAGACCGAATTCTTTAACAAGGGCGTTTCATCACCTGCCGGAGACGTATTTACGCTCAGTCCCTACCATGTGTTGTGGCCAGTCCCTCAAACGGTGATCGATTCCAATTCAAAAGGGGTGATTAATCAGAACAAGGGTTACAATGGTTATGAGAATAATGTCCCTCCGCTGACATCAGTTCCGGAGAATTGATCCGGATGTAATTTTAAGGAATCATCAGTATAAGGAATCCACATGCGCTGCATACGCAACACCAGTGGATTCCTTCCGACACGACAATAAGTCAGATAGAGATGAAGAATCAACTAAATCGCAGAATATTTGTCCGCACATCGGCCCTTGCCGGTGCCGGTCTGGCTTTTACAGGGGGTCTTGCCCCTGCAAGCCCAACCAGTAATTTTTCAAAAGGAACCAGAATAGGTATAATCGGACTGGACACTTCTCATTGTATTGCATTTACCAAAACGCTCAATGCTGCCGATGCAGGCGATGTGTGGAGCGGATACAAGGTGGTGGCCGCATACCCCACGGCAGGCAGCAGCGATATACCGGCAAGCATAAACAGGATCGAAGGTTTTACCGGACAGGTAAAACAACAGGGGGTGGAAATCGTAAGCTCGATCGATGAACTCCTGGAAAAAGTTGATGTGGTGCTTCTCGAAACAGTCGACGGGCGTAAACACCTGGAACAGGCGCTCCCGGTAATAAAGGCCGGCAAACGAATGTTTATCGATAAACCAATTGCAGCGTCACTGGCTGACACGGTTGCAATATTTAATACCGCAAAGCAACATGATGTTCCTGTATTTTCTTCTTCCTCTGTACGGTATATTACGGGGACACAAGAAATTGCAGAAGGAAAGATCGGAAAGGTACTGGGGGCGGATACCTATGGTCCGGCCGATATTGAAAAAACGCATCCCGACCTGTTTTGGTACGGGATACATGGCATCGAACTCCTGTTTGCCCTGATGGGAGCCAACTGTAAAAGCGTAGTCAGGACTTTCTCCAATGATACAGACATGTTGGTGGGAACCTGGAAGGACGGACGTATTGGCTCCTACCGCGGGACGCGTTTCGGGAACAGGGATTTTGGAGGGATTGCCTTTGGCGAAAAGGGAAACAAAACTTTTGGCGAATACAAAGGGTATAATCCTTTACTGAAAGAAATAATCGAATTTTTTAAAACCGGCATTGCTCCTGTCAGCCCCGAAGAAACAATGGCAATCGTCGCATTTATGGAAGCAGCTGATGAAAGTAAACGAAAAGGAGGTGTATCTGTCGATCTTTTAATCTGATAACACGTATATTTAGGTTGTGAAATTATAAAATAAACTATGAGAACGTCATTTTACAAG
>CAZOYZ010000577.1:0-3456 GCA_964584045.1 uncultured Prolixibacteraceae bacterium
TCAATAGTCGCCGTTGATCAGCACGTTCTTGCAGACGTAGTTGGGAATGATCCCCGAGGTGGTGATCCCTACCTGGGCCATCTCGGGCAAGGTATTTCCTGAAAGCACGAGTGCCGTGTCGATGCCGAATTTATTACCACCGATGATGTCGGTTAACAGTGTGTCGCCAACCATCAGGATCTCCTCCCTTTTGACCGGTTTGACGGCACAGGCTTTTTCATACCCATACATAAACATTTGGGCATCCGGTTTACCAAAACGGATAAAATACTTGCCGAGGACTTCTTCCACCATTTTTGAAAGGCTTCCGATCGCTACGGCAATATCATTTTTGCTGACCGGGTAATTGATATCCGTGTTTGCGACGATCACAGGTATGTTCTTTTTTCGCAGCAGGTTGATGACCTTGTTCAGATCGCGCGTCCAGTCAAACCCTTCATCATCCAGAAAAGCGACTCCTTCGATGTAATCGAGATCATCGAGGTCGATTTCGCTGACCGGCACGGTTTCCAGCCCGGCGGTCTCGATATAATGAGCCGATTCGACCGTGCCGATGTAAGCTACGGTTCCTTTCCTGATCTTCAGGCTGAGCCAGTCCCTTGCAAGCATCCCCGACGAAATGATCTTCCCGGGCGTGATGCTGTCGATCCCGCTCTTCAGATAGGTATGGGTCAAGGCCTCAGGGCTTCTCGACGCATCGTTGGTCAGGATAAAGTAATTGATATCGTGTGCATCAAGGAATTCAAAGGTCTTTTCAATCCCGGGAATGATCCCTTTATGATTTTTTATAACTCCAAAGGCATCGAAAAATACAGTTTTGTATTGGGTCACGATGCTTTTAAACTCGGTAATTCTCATATCACAATTTTAGAGCTTTTAACAGCTTTTCGACACGATAGTTCGTTTCTATGGCAGGAAGATAAGCGTCATATGCTTCTTTCTGAAGTTTGCGGGCATAGGTTTCGCGGAAAAAGTAGGCGCCGTCCTTGATCACGTAATTAAGAATAAAGAACCGGTAGGCTTCCCGGATCAGGCGGACTTCCGGTTCAGTCAACGGGTAAATGCGGTGATATTCCTTCAGGAACAGGATAAACCGGTCTTCCATAAGCGGATCAATCAGGTAGCTGAACACGGTACGGTCGCCGATGTCTGAAACAACCCGGCTGAAGAAATAAAAATCGATGACCCGGTTTGCTTCACGAAACCAGTCATAATCCCAGCGCGAGTAAAACTTTCCCTCCTGCGTGATCGAGAAATTCCCGATATTCCAGTCCACGAAGACAGGAATGGATTCCAGATCGGTAAGATAGTTGATGCTGTCGGCATTGTTTAAGAAGATATCACACTGTCCGAGGATCATTTTCTTATGTTCCTTTGTCTCAACCAGGGTATTCTCCTGAATATTTTTGATGAGCTGATGGATATCGGTGACCAGATTCTTGGAGGAAACGGGTAATTGGCTGCATACATTGGAACAGGCAAGGTGAAAGCGGGCCAGTTCCCTCCCCATTTTTTTGATCTGTTTTTCGTCAAGGCGGCGCGGGAGCCTGCATTTGACCTTAAGGGGGTTGTAAAAGACCACCCATGCCGTGCGTTTTTGCTGATAATACCGGTAGATAAAAAGTTCATTCCTTTTTACAAGCGACCGGGCCAGAAAATTCTCATAAGGTTCTTCCAGATTGTTGGCTAAGTTGTTGATGATGATATGATCTTCCCTGAAATGCTCAAACCGGCCGTAATCCGACAGCTTGGCGAACACCGGTTTCCGGTTGTAAAATGAAACCTTGTATACCTGATTGGTTGAAACATGGGCGCTTACGTCATAGATCCCCCTTATTTGATGTCTGCCGTCAAACTCTTCCCAGGCCTGCCTGATGATTTGGAAATAATCCAGCGTCTGCATCATACGGTCATGGTTAGATGATCTCAAAATACCTTTTCAGTTCCCACGATGTGACCGTTCGCGCGAATTCGCGGCATTCCCATTCCCTGGTGCTGACGAAATGTCCCACGAAAAAGTCCCCGAATAATTCCCTGGCAATGGCCGATTCCCGCATGTTACGGGTAGCATCTGCCAAACTTCCGGGCAACCGGGTGGCTTTGGACTCTTCATACGCGTTGCCGCAGGATTCAGGGATCTCCAGCTTCAGATTGTTCCGGATCCCGTACAAGCCGGAAGCCAGCGATGCAGCCATCGCCAGATAAGGATTACAGTCGGCACCGGGAACACGCATTTCGAGCCGGGTGGATTGTTCGTCGCTGCTGATCAGACGGACCGCCGCGGTACGGTTATCTCTGCCCCATGTGACCGTCGACGGGGCCCAGGCTCCCAGGCGCAAACGTTTATAACTGTTGATGGTTGGAGCATACATCGGAAGGATCTCGGGGAGACATTTCAGTTGTCCCGCGAGGTAGCTTTCCAGGAACGGGGTCATCGGCTTTTGCGGATCATCGGTCCAAAAAAGGTTTTTTCCTCCGTCTTTACTTTGAAGGCTTTGATGGATATGACCGCCGCTGCCGGGAAGATTTTCATTCCACTTGGCCATGAAGCTGGCAACGATCCCATGCCGGTAAGCAATCTCCTTCACCGCCGATTTGAACAGAATGGCCTTGTCGGCTGCAGCAAGGATCTCATCGTAAGCAATAGAGGCTTCATACACTCCCGGGCCGGTTTCCGTGTGGAAGGACTCCAGCGGCACCCGGAATTTTTCCAGAAAGTCGAACAGTTCATGGTAATAAGCAGAATACAATACCGGGCGAAGCTGGGAGTACCCAAACATGCCGGGTGATATGGGTGTCAGCTCCCGGTAATCCGAGGCGGCAAACTGGTTGGGAGTCCCGACAAAATTGAACCATTCAAACTCGTGGGAGAAAATCGCTTTAAAGCCAAGGTCATCGCACTGGCGGATCACCTTTTTCAGCAAGCTGCGGGGACAGGGAACTGTTCCGCTTGCTTCCCTGCTGAAATCGGCCAAAAAATAAGGCATCTCGTTTTCCCAGGGAATGGTCCTGAACGTGTCCAGATCGATGCCGGCTTTCCGGTCAGGATAACCGGTATGCCATCCGGTAAAGGCCGTGTTGTCGTAACAGGAATCGTTGGCGTCCCATCCGAATACTACATCACAAAAACCAGTGCCCTCCCTTGCCGCGGCAATAAATTTCTTCAGATGGATGACCTTTGCCCGCAAAATACCGTCAATGTCGCTGACGGCATACTTTATTTTCCGGTGGCCGGATTGTTCAATTTTTTTGATAAGTTCGTTTGTTTCCATTTCTTATCTTATGTCTTGATACTTGTGTCTTTTGCACTCGCTCACCCTAAACGATCAAATATGGATGTTAAATTAAAGCTATTGTCCGGTTTTTACCAAAGTATTTGAAAAATATTCTTGACCCCGGCCGTCGTATTTAACCTATGTTCCTGCATTAATTCCATTTTTTTCATTACTTACGACT
>CAZOYZ010000578.1:0-1776 GCA_964584045.1 uncultured Prolixibacteraceae bacterium
GCCGTTAATTTAGGCTGATCACATAAACCTGCCGGCTCCCGGTGTGGGTGGAATTAAACCCGATCAGATCGCCTTTGGGACTCCAGCGGCAATGAACGTCGCAACGCCAGTGACCTTTAAAATCTTCCGGTTCGACAAACCGGCCCAACGGGAGCACGGCTTCGGTGGCCATGTCCATCAGGTAGATCTTTTGTTCCCGCAGCCCCTGACTGGGGTAGGTATCTGTCACCATCCATTTCCCGTCGGGGGAAAAAGTGCCATGCCCATCGTAATCCAGCAGCCCGTTTCCCAACCGCTTATAATCCTGCTTTCCAACCGTGAACAACACATGGGCATACTGCTTCCCTTCGTAGTTGGCCGTGATCATTAATTCGTCGTCATTGAGCCAGTCGAAATGCGATCCTTCCCAATTATCCGGGAAACAACGCTGCAAGTTAGTGCCGTCGCGGTTTACCGTCAATGATGTAGTGATCCGCCTTTTATCATCCATTTGCCGGGATAACCAGAATACCTTCGATCCGCCCCTGCTGAAAAGGGTATGGTTAAACCAGGCGATATGCCCTTCGCTCAATGGCGGAACCAGCTCTTTGACCTGCTGATAGGACACCAAAAGCTTTGTTTCACCTGTTTCGATATCCATCAGGAACAACCCGTCATCGCCGGGAAGCGGAACCTCCGCCCTGGGGTCCTGCCCTTCCCCGCCATACCCGTAATCGGGCCGGGTGAGTCTCAGCCTCGCGAAATTAATAACGACAGCCTCTTTTCCGTTGGGCGATACCGCGCTGACCGGGTGCGGAAGTGTTTTTATTTCTTTGTTGGTATGAACATTCAGGATCACCGAAACAAATTTCCCGTCCCTGTAATCATTGTAAATAATCAGCGAATCGGGCGATGTTGCCAGCCAGTGGGCCATGCATCCCTGCTGGAAATTCCATGCCCGGGTTTGGGTGAGGGGGATAAACCGGTTCGTTTCGAGGTCGACCAACCCCAGCGTCGCCGGATCGTTTTCGCCGGGAAGCCGGTCTTTGATGTCGGTTTCCAAAACGGTTACATAACGCTGGTTGGCACTCCACGAATTGATGCCGAAATAGCTGGCAAAAAGATGCTCTTTGCCGTCTTTGGTGATTTGAACAGGACCTTCCGTTTCGGGAAAAACAACGGTAACTCCGGCCGGCTGCTTGCTGCAGGCACCCGATAACAAAAGAATAAAACCAATAAAAAAAAGGTTTGCCGTATTCCGGCGTTTCCAGACGAGACTTTTCAGGTTTTTTTTCATGAATGCAGTTAGTTTCCGTAAAATTAGCGAATTGTTCCCATATACGGGTTAACTGCATCAAAAACCCAATCTAATTTTTCCGGTCAAAGACGTCTGCTTTTCCGATACCTGACTGAGCAATAGCCGGATCTCAACCATCAGATTCGCTTTTAAAAGTCTGATAAACATTCAGTCATTTCTTCTTCCGTAGGTGTGATAAACTGAACTATATCCAGTCCCGGAGTTCTGTCTCCCTTCAGTTTTTTTTATAGACACTGGTTATATATCCTTCCATGTTTTTTGCAAAGTGCGATGAATTCCAATACCCGTTCAGGGCTGACATCGCTTTGAATGATATGGGCAGGAGCGATCATATAACCGCCATCCTGGCCCAGGATGCTGATTTTTTCGATGATGTCGCGTTCCAGTTCTTCATCGGTACCATGTGGCAGGAGGTCCTGCTGATCGATGGCGCCCCAAAAGGCAAACCGGTCGCCAAAGCGATCTTTCATATCCCGGGG
>CAZOYZ010000578.1:1876-3451 GCA_964584045.1 uncultured Prolixibacteraceae bacterium
GACATATTCTGTCTCCATCATCATATCGACCAGTAATTTCTCCATGCCCACCAACTGGTGCGCCAACGAAAATACGGTCACTTCGATGTCTCCCAAAATCAGGTAATCGTCCTTATATTTTTTGACCAGGGCCTCCGCATCCCGAAACCTGCCCGGAGCATTCGGATCGGGAAACTGCCATGCATCAATATCGGCCTTCGTTTCGGCGTGGGCCAGCGGAAATTCGATCACCTCCACATAAATATCGCCCTGCCGCATTTTCATGCCGTACTCATTCCGCCAGCAACCCTGTTCATCTTTGATCACTTTGTAATGATCTGACACCGAAGCTCCGGTGACGATCACATCGCTGCCCATGGCAACCCGAAGTTCATTGGCACTGATCCGGTAGGTCACATCCTCGTAGGGATTGTCGGTATACGTGACCGGAATCCCCAGTTCCTTTCCGAAATGGTCGGCCAACTGGCGGCACAGGTCAAACTGAACCGGCACCCTGTCGGGCAACCCGGGCATCCGTCTGAATGCTCTTAACACGCGTTCTCTTGAATTCATAATTCGGTTAGCTTTTATTGGTTTTTTCGTATTTGTATTGGATAAATTGCCAAACATTTACTTATTTTATCACACAAATAAACACTAATTATCAATGAATTTAAATACAGGAATTGATAAAATCATACCACAATTTGATAACTTCGGAAAGCTTGAGTTTAAAAAATACCTCCCTGTTTCAGAAACGGACCGGAAATGGGGCTTTGTCATCCATGATGCCGGCTATACGGTGATCCCTGAAAATAAGGAATATCCGCCCAAAGGACATCCGGGATCACATATGTTTTCCTGGGAAACGGGAAGGATCTTAAGTGACTATCATCTGATTTTAATTACGGATGGGAAAGGTCTTTTTGAAAGTCATTCAGCCGGAAAACATGAATTAAGATCGGGCGATATTTTTCTGCTTTTCCCGGGAGAATGGCATCGCTACAAACCGCTGAGGGAAACCGGCTGGACGGAGCATTGGGTGGGTTTTTCCGGACAAATAGCTGATGTCGTTATGCAGGATGTTTTCTTTTCAAAAGAAAAACCCATCATCCGGGATGGTGCAACTATGCTGGTGAAAGATTCATTTAATTCGCTGTTCCGGCTTATTGAGGAAGAACCGTTTGGCTATCAGCGGACCGCCAGCGGCATTTGCCTTCAGTTGCTTGCAGAAATCTGCAACATTCAGAAAGATTCTTCGTCATCCGGTCAGGCCAACTCGCTTATTTCAAAAGCGAAATACCTGATGCATAAAAAAATTGATGAGGATATGGATCTTCAGCTTTTCTGTAAAAATAACAGGATCAGTTATTCGAAGTTCAGGGCAGCTTTCAAACATCAAACCGGTTTTGCACCCTTACAGTATTTTCTCCTTCTGAAAATAGAAAAAGCCAAATACCTTCTAAAAAATACGGATCTGAAAGCCAAACAGGTCGCATTTACCATCGGGTTTAAATCGGACCACTATTTTGGCCGGCTGTTTAAAATGAAAACAGGCCTTACGCCCAATCAGTTCCGGGAGATGAGCTGAGCTTC
>CAZOYZ010000579.1:0-3444 GCA_964584045.1 uncultured Prolixibacteraceae bacterium
ATTCCTGGCAGCAGGTTGCACAGGCCACCACGATTGGCCACAAACGGATTATCAGGTTGGAGCAGCCAGTCGAAACCCGAAGAATACGCATCAACATTGAAGATTCGAGGGCTTGTCCGGTGATCTCAAATGTGGAAATTTATTAATAAAAAAACCAGAAAAACAATAGTGTATGGAAAAGAACGAATCATCGCGAAGGCATTTTATCCGGATGGCAACCCTTGCTTCGGGCAGTTTCCTGTTATTACCGGGATGTGCAATCCGTCCGGGAAAATCGCACTGGCGTTTTTTTACCGAAGCGGAAGCATCGTTGATGGATGTCCTCGTTGAACAAATCATCCCGACAGACGAGTGGCCCGGGGGGAAAGATGCCGGCGTAACCAATTTCATCGACAAACAATTAACAGGGCCATATGCCCGGTTTCAGGAGATATACCGGAAAGGGCTGGCGCTCATCCGGCAAACCTGCGAAAAAGATGATCAGAAAGTATTTGAAGAATTGTCGTGGGATGAACAATCCTGTTTTCTGGAAAAAATGGAAGCCGGGAAAATGGAGCGGAACGATTGGGGAAAGGGCTTCGACCGCCAGTTTTTCGGGTTGATAAGGAAACACGCTTTGCAGGGATATTATGGCAGTCCCCGCCACGGGGGTAATAAAAATAACATCAGCTACCGGATGCTCCGGTTGGACTATCCGTTAATTATTGGTCAAAACCGTTATCACATCTGAGGATGAAGAACAAACATATAAATGCCATTGTGATCGGGGCCGGGGCCGGAGGCGGCATCGTGGCGAAAGAACTAAGCACAGCCGGACTCTCGGTAGTCCTCTTCGAACGGGGAGACTGGGCCACGTTCGACGATACAGACCATGATGAACTCAAATCACAGCGCACAACTGTTCTTGGCAACGCTTACGGACCCGATGACCAACGCCACCGGCGCGTATTGGTAAACAGCGACGGGAGCACAAGGATCGTGTTGCCCAGTGAAGACGCCTATAATAACAATGCCGCTTGTGTCGGGTCGGGAACGGTGAGCTACGGGGCAATGGCCTGGCGATTTATGCAGGAAGATTTTAAACTGAAAACAATATACGGAGCAGTTGAAGGATCGACGCTGGAAGACTGGCCGATTACTTACCAGGAACTTGAGCCGTACTATGAAAAGGCCGAATGGGAAATCGGGGTGGCAGGGGACGACAGCCAGAACCCGTTTGCACCACCGCGGGCAAAACCCCATCCAATGCCCCCGTTTTCACACAACAAAGAAGCACAGATATTACTGGAGGCCGCCAAAAGGTTAGGCTATCACCCGTTCCCGATCCCCATGTTGCGTAATTCGGTCCCGTATGGAGGACGGCCGGCCTGCATCCGGATGCGTACCTGCTGCGGGTTTGCCTGCCCGGTCAATGCCAAGTGCGGAACGCAAAATACGGTAATCCCCGTGGCGCTTGCCACAGGGAACTGCGAGCTGCGGATCAACTCGGTTGTCAGCGAAATACGTGTCAGCGATCAGGGGAAGATTACCGGGGTCAGCTATTTCGACGAGAAAAACAAAAAACAGGTGCAAACGGCTGATCTTGTTATCCTTTCGGCGTCGGCAACCGAAACAGCCCGGCTTTTGCTGAATTCAAAATCGAAATTCTTTCCCGGCGGGATTGGAAACGAAAACGACTGGGTGGGGCGAAACCTTCAGGGACATGCCTATACCGGGGCGTATGGTATTTTTGAAGAAGATATTTATGATGATCTGGGACCCGGCGCTTCGGTTGCTATTTGCGATTTTAACCATCATAATCCCGGGATCATGGGGGGTGGAATGCTGGCCAATGAGTTTATCCGGATGCCTTATCTTTTTACCGGTATCCGTCCCCCGGGCGCTGCCGGTTGGGGAAAAGCGCACAAGGCATTTCAACGTGACAACTACAAAAAAGTGGCGCAGGTGGTCGGGCCTTATCAGGAAATACCCAAATTTGAATCCCGTGTGGACGTGGACCCGGTAGTGAAAGATTACTGGGGAATCCCGGTTGTCCGCTTATCCGGGACAAGGCACGAAAAAGATGTGGAAGGGTGCCGGTTCCTGTCGGAAAAGGCTGAAAAATGGCTCCGGGAAGCAGGAGCTGCATTTACCTGGCAGGATGTAGGAGGAGAAAAAGGACTGAGTGGCGGGCAACACCAGGCGGGCACCTGCCGGATGGGTAACGACCCCAAAACGTCGGTGACCGATAAGTATGGCAGAATACATTCCGTTCCCAACCTGTTCGTTGCCGACGGGAGCCTTCATGTCAACAACGGAGGGTTCAATCCTGCTCTGACGATCATGGCCTTGGGCTATTGGGTAGGCGGATACATTGCAAACGAATGGCAGAAAGGGAACCGGTTCAAATAAACCTTTAGTTATGGAGAAAAATAAAATCAAGATTCTGCTGATCCTGCCTGTTGTTTTAATCATAATCACCGTAGGGTTTGGTTTGTTTTATACGCACTGGAATACCGCTTCGCCTGACAAAACTTGTGCCTCGTGCCATGAAATCGCGAAATCGGTCCACTCGATGGGGCAATCTTCGCACCGCGAACTGCATTGCAAAGAATGTCACGGAACGGCCCTGAGCAATGGGATACACAGCATGAAAGAGAAAGGGATGATGGTTGTTGGGCACATCACCAAAAAATACGATGAACATATACGGATGAATGAAGGACAGTTACTGAAAGTGGTTGACGATTGTAAACGCTGCCACGCGTCGGAATATGCGAAATGGAAATCCGGCGGACACTCCATCGATTATCAACATGTCTTCCTGAACGAAAAACATAATACGACCGAACAAATCAATTTCGATTGCCTGCGGTGCCACGGGATGTTTTTTGAAGGAACGGTCAACGATATTGTTGAACCCATGGATATAAAAGGACCATGGATCCTGAAAAATACAGCAATGGCTTCAAATCCGGCGATTCCCTGCATGGCCTGTCATCAAATCCATCAGGAAGGAATACCTTTGAGACAGGCAGATTATACCGATCCCAAAGCTCTTTTCTACCAACAAAAAGGCACCGGCACAAAGCTAAGCTTTTACGACCGGCATGAAAAAATACATTTCCCGGTATCCCTGTTGCCCAAACTTCATTTAAAGGAAGGCGAAAGGGTTGTAAGCGTTTCGGATGAATTGAACATGCGAAACTGCGTGCAATGTCACGCCCCGAATGCCCAACACCAGGCCGGAACCTCGGACGATCGCACCCCGCGCGGAGTACACGAAGGACTAAGTTGCAGTGCATGTCACGAACCGCACAGCAGCAACGCCCGGAACAGTTGTGCTTCCTGCCATCCTGCCATCTCGAACTGCAAGCTGGATGTCACCGTCATGAACACCTCTTTTGCTGATCCCAAAAGTCCCAATAATATTCATTGGGTATCCTGCACGGATTGTCACAAGGA
>CAZOYZ010000580.1:0-3443 GCA_964584045.1 uncultured Prolixibacteraceae bacterium
ACATCCCGTTCGTCGTGGATAATACCTTTGCAGGCGGCGGTTACCTGTTCCGTCCCATCGAACACGGTGCCAACATTGTAGTCAATTCTGCTACCAAATGGATAGGCGGTCACGGATCAAGTATCGGCGGGGTGATCGTAGATGCCGGTAATTTTAACTGGGGAAACGGTAAATTTCCAGGATTCACCGAACCGTCCGAAGGTTACCATGGGATGATCTATTGGGACACGTTCAACTTTGACGGTCCGTTCGGCAATATCGCTTTTATTACAAAAGCACGTGTGGAAGGACTCCGGGATTTTGGTCCGGCCATCAGTCCGTTTAACTCATTTCTTTTGCTCCAGGGTTTGGAAACATTATCTTTGCGCATGGAAAGACATGTTCAGAATGCTCAGCAACTGGCCGAATGGCTGGAAAAACATCCGTTGGTTGAAAGCGTGAACTATCCGGGACTGAAAAGCAGCGAGTCTTACGAGCTGGCTAAAAAATATTTTCCAAAAGGTGCCGGGAGCATGCTGTCATTTACGGTAAAAGGTGGCACTGTGGCGGCTGATAAGGTGGTCAACAACCTGGAACTGGCGAGTCACGTCGCGAATGTCGGCGATGCAAAAACACTGGTCATTCAGCCGGCGGCCACTACTCACCAGCAGCTCTCGGAAGAAGCTCAGGCTGCGGCAGGTGTTTTTCCCGGGTCACTGCGTATTTCGGTAGGTCTGGAACACATCGATGACATTATTGCTGATTTTGAGCAGGCTCTGGATAAAATTAAATAACGATGATATGATACGGGGCTGTATCAGGAAGAGATACAGCCCCTTTTAAAAAAAACAAACTATGCCGTTAAACATTCCTGATAAACTGCCGGCAATCGAGATCCTGCAGTCCGAAAATATATTCGTCATGAACGAGACCAGGGCAATGCACCAGGATATAAGGCCATTGCAGATTGTAATCCTGAACCTGATGCCCATTAAAATTACCACCGAAACAGATCTGCTGCGGCTGTTATCGAATACGCCTCTGCAGATCGAGATCGACTTTTTAAAGATCAAGGATCATCAGCACCGGCATACTCCTGCTGAACACATGAAAGCCTTTTACAAAACATTCGACCAGATCAGGCATAAAAAGTACGACGGAATGATCATTACGGGGGCGCCGGTTGAGCATCTGCCATTTGAAGAGGTAACCTACTGGGAAGAGATGAAAAAGATCATGGACTGGTCCGTCACGCACTCCACATCTACGCTTTTTATATGCTGGGCTTCCCAGGCCGGCTTATATCATTTTTATGGTATCCCGAAATATCCGCTTGAGAAAAAAATATCGGGGGTATTCAAGCACAGGATTTCGGATAACAAGTTGCCTATTTTCAGAGGTTTTGACGATGAATATTACGTTCCGCATTCACGGTACACGGAAATAAAAGCCGAAGATATCGTCAAAGTCCCGGAACTGGAAATTATTTCCGTTTCGGACGAGTCGGGCGTTAATATGGTCCTGGCAAAGAACGGCAGGCAGTTCTTTATCACGGGTCACCATGAATATTCGCGTGAAACGCTTAATACTGAATACAGGCGGGATCTTGCAAAGAAACTGCCGATCGATATTCCCGTGAATTACTATCCGGATAATAATCCCGGCAATTTGCCGGTAATGAAATGGCGGTCGGCTGCAAATCTTTTGTTTGCCAACTGGCTGAACTATTACGTGTATCAGGAAACTCCTTACAATTTGGAAGAGATATCCTAAAATGAAGAACGGAAACCGAGATGGGAATTTTATGGTCTACCGGTTCATGTTCCTTTCGATCACCTGGGCCAGATCAACAGGTTTAAACGGTTTTCCAAGGTAATCGTTCATCCCCCAGGTATAAAAATTGCGGATATCTTCTTCATAGATCGTTGCGGTCATGGCAATAACCGGAATGGGATGATCTGATTTCCGCTCCGTCTCTATTTTCCGTATTTCACGGGTAGCCTCCAGCCCGTCCATCCCGGGCATGTGAACATCCATCAGAATGAGGTCAAAGGAATTATTCATAAACATGTTAACTGCTTCGCGTCCGTTCGCTGCCAGTTGTACCTGATGCCCAAGCTTACGGATGTTGATCGTTGAAACTTTCTGGTTAATCACATTATCTTCCGCCAGCAATATGTTTAACGGCCTGGTTTTGTAGTCATTTTGTTTTTCTTCTTTGACGATCGATTCAGAAGCAGTCCGCTCCAGCGATACCGTAAACCAAAAAAGAGAGCCTTTCCCTTCTGTACTTTCAACACCAATCTCCCCATCCATCATCTGTACCAGGCGTTTCGATATGGCAAGCCCCAGTCCTGAACCTCCAAAAGTACGGGTCGTGGAAGTATCAGCCTGTGAAAATGACCGGAACAACTTCCGCTGGTTTTCGGGCGAAATCCCAATCCCCGTATCCCTGACTTCAAATCGGATGGCATCCTTAAATCCGGCTTTTCTCACGAGCGAAACGGTTACGCCGACGGTTCCTTTTTTTGTAAATTTAATGGCATTATTGATCAGGTTGATCAGCACCTGTTTTAACCGGAAAGGATCGCCCTGAACCGTTTCGGGGATGTCCTGACCAATATGGACCAGAAGTTCAAGATTTTTTTGTTTCGCGCTATGAGCAAGCACTTTATAAACGTCGTCAATCTCATTGCGGATATTGAAACTGATTTGTTCAAAAGAAATCTGACCTGCTTCAATTTTTGAAAAATCAAGAATATCATTGATGATCATCAATAAGGTTTCACTCGAAATATCAATGATGCTCAGGTATTCACGCTGTTGCTCGTCCAGGTTTGTTTGACGCATAATATCGATCATTCCCACAATACCGTTAAGAGGCGTACGAATCTCGTGCGACATATTGGCAAGGAACATGGCCTTCGCTTTTGCCGCCAGCTCTGCGATGTCCCGGGCCTTTTTCAGTTCCTCCCGGGCCATCTTTAATGAGATATGGAGCTCTACCCTGGCTCTCAATTCTTCCGCGCTGAAAGGTTTCAGGACATAATCGACAGCGCCGAGCCTGAATCCTTTCACCAGGCTTTCCTCATCGCGCTGAGCGGTAAGAAATATGACCGGAGTGTCCCGGTTTATTGAGCCCGCTTTGATCTGACGGCAAACTTCGAATCCGTCGATATCGGGCAACACGATATCCAACAAAATCAAATCGAAGACATTGGCCATGCTCTTTGCCAAAGCCGACCTGCCATTTTTTGCAGCTGCTATCATATAATTATTCTCACAAAGAATTGATTTCATCAAATCAATATTGATAGCAACGTCATCAACGATGAGTATCCTGGGATGTTGTACCTTTTCTGTCATCGCATTATACAAAGTTATTCATCCATTCGATTATTTTTTCCGGAGTCCCTGTTAAGTTCACCGCATTCAGCCGGACAGCTTCCTTTGGCATTCCGTAA
>CAZOYZ010000581.1:0-1326 GCA_964584045.1 uncultured Prolixibacteraceae bacterium
TCATGATTTTAGTTTTAAAGTTAATTGGTTGTTTCTTCTTCTTTTTTTACATCCGGATTAAATTTAAGAAACTGAGATCATAAAGTGGTGGGGCAGATGAATGAATTTTTAACCATACCACGGTCTGTTCCGGTCTTTTGCTTCTTTCACGGATTGAATCGTCTGAATGACATTTTCAATGATTTGAAAATCGAACATTCCCACTTCAATAAAATCGGCTCCGTTGTCAAAAGCCCACCGGAACCCGTCTTTGGGATGAATCGCTCCTCCGGCAAGTACCTTGAAACCCACTACCGGCTTTTTCACTTTCCGGATAAAGCCGATCGTTTCTTCCGGGAACAGGCACCACATGTTGTCGTGAAACTTGTTATGGTCTTCGCTGATATTGGAACTCCATAAGAATGGATAACGGTTTTCCCTGGGATGGGCAGACCAGTACTGATCGTGATGCATGGTTTTATAATAAAAATCAGGCTCTATTCCGGCTTCCTCGCAGGCGATCATGGCCTGGATGGTATGGGCGCCAAGGCCCGCCGGGTAACCCTGCTGCCGGATGTAATCCACACATTTCGCGATCACATCGGCCTCCCCTTCGTAAATCCTTTTGTCACAAGCGGCTCCCTGAATGAAGATGTAATCCACGCCCCTGTCAATGGCTTTATCTACCTGGCTGAAGATGTCTTTTTTGGTAGGCGCCACATTCATCCAGGTTTGAAAATTTCCGCCGAACATTTTTTTATACCGTGTTAACAACGGGGTTGCAAAGAAAAGATTGATCCCAGCCTTTTCAGCCAGCATATACGTTTCGATGATTTTCTTTTCGGTATTATAGGCCTTAAAAAGAGAGCTGGCGTAAACCAGGTCCCTGGCGTGTGCGTTTCCCGATAAGTGATTGGTTCCCATGATCAGACGGCTGACCAGGGGTTTCCCTTTGAACAGGACACCCATGGGCATTTCTCCTTCTATTTCACTTAAAGACCGTTGATTTAGTTTAATGGTGCTACCGGTAAAGCCATCGACTCCAGTATCTTTTTTATTCGTGATAAAAGTCCAGGCGAACCCTCCGAGAAATGGCAGAAATGTCAGGTTTTTCAACAGGTCACGGCGACTTTTCGTGCCGCTTGTCTCATGAACCGTTACCGCAGCGGATCCGGATTTTTTTTGCTTCACAAGACTGAATAAGCTGGGGATCAACTTCTTCAGCATATTCCCCAGCCCGGTGTTCAATGTTTTTGGGAAAAGGGCCAATACCATCAAAGCGACCAGTTCGATCAGTGTTTTGTCAATCAGCAGATAATTGCCTTCCTGCGGAACCCCGAACGTGTA
>CAZOYZ010000581.1:1426-3428 GCA_964584045.1 uncultured Prolixibacteraceae bacterium
TTCCATTAATTTTGCGATTCCTTCATACAGGAAGTGCCAGCCAATGATGATGCGCAGGATCGTCAGTCCCCATTGTTGTGAATCGCTTATCCGGAGATTAGTTCTTTGATTGTTCATTTATTTGACAGATTGTAGGATTTTTCGGATCTTCAGATATTCAGACAAAAGATTTAAGAAGCAATAGATTTTGGTATCTTCAAATCTAAAATCTGAATATCTGGCGATCTGCTGCTTTTATTCCCAACCGGGATTTTGTTTCAGAGCCGGATTAAGAACGATTTCACTTTCCGGAATAGAATTCAGATAATCACGGCCGGCTACGAACCCGTACCCATTGGGGATGGCATTCTGAAAGGGATCGAGAAATCCGTTCCCATCGACAGGAAAAGGATTTGTACTTGTAATTTGGGACGCTAAAAATCCCCGGGGCCTTTCCCCGATGATCAGCTCATCTGCCGCCGCCCATCGGGCAATATCATTCCAGCGGAAACCCTCCGCAGCGAGCTCGACCCTTCGCTCACGCCTGATTTCATTAATTACAGGTGACAGGGAGGGGAAGTCCCATTTCGGATCTGCTGTAATGTTTGCGAGGATCAAATTGGGCATACCGACCCGGTCGCGGAGTTTTTTAACTGACTGATCAATATCTGCCTGGGTGATCGTCCCCAGTTCTGCCCTGGCCTCGGCAAAATTGAGCAACACTTCCGCGTAGCGATAAATGATCGCCGGACTTTCTTCATATTGCTGAACATGGTAGATCATATGCGGATTATAACCTTTATGGATGATGTAGCCGCCTGGGGCATTATAATCGGCCGCAGTATTCAGCTTGCCGTAAGCTTCACTCCAGTATTTAATGGTACCATCCTCGTAAATCTTCCAAATATCGGCCGGGATAGCGATGGTTTGCGAAAATCTGGGGTCACGGTTTTGTTTTTCGTGACTCAGAGTGGCATATCCCTGAAAAAGCGGATTATTTGTAATGGGTTTACCATCGTTACACAAATAGGCGTCAGCCAGTTGCTTCGTGATGGTCAGCCCGCTGGGTGTTTCCATCCTGAAGTTCCGGTCATTTGTAAAATCCATGTCGCCTCTCGACAGTTCATTGTTATATTCCCTCCAGAACATCACTTCTTTATTTGAAGAATAGTCCTGCAGGGCAAACAAGTCCTGGTAATCCAGCAGGGGTTGGCCGGTCGAGTAGAGGTCATATTTGCCTGATTCCATAATGGCAGTAGTCGCTTCAATGACCTTGTTAAAGTATTTTTCAGGTTGCGCGTTGCTCACGCCAAACGGGTCATTGGCATGATATTTTTCCCATGTGCCTTCATATAAAGCGACCCTGCTTTGGATCAGCAGAGCCATCCATTTGTTGACACGGGCAGCGCCGTCCGTTTTATCGTCTGTAAGATACATTGCCGCCGAATCCAATGCTGCAATAATCTGATCAGCCACCAGGTTCCTGGGATCTCTCGGATTATACAAATCGGGTGAACTTGTCCCAAGCTCGGTGGTCACCCACTGAATATCGCCATACGTCCTTAACAGGGTGAAATAGATCAAAGCCCTGAAAAAATAAGCTTCTCCCAAATACTGCTGATATTTATCAAGATCATATTTTTCCTTCACTTTTTTGTAGTGATCGAAGAAATAGTTGATACTTCTTACATAGCTGAAATCAATACTTCCGCTGGTTGACACCGTCCTGGTCCCTTCCAGCCGCTGATTCACACTCGTCCCGATCTGGTTGTCGCTGTCGTAGTCGCTGCCATGATTGGCGTATTTAGGGAAAATTGTATTACCGTAGTATTGATTGACATAGGCCTTAAGGTCGTTAGGACTTTTGAAATAATCCAGTGACGTGACCTCATCCAGCGGAGTCCTCTGCAGAAAATCTTCGTCGCAGGCCATAAAGATCAAACTTGCTGCACAGAAAATAATAACGGTATTCAGAAATTTTATATTCATAATAATGGTCTTTAGAAAGTTAAGTTTAATCCAA
>CAZOYZ010000582.1:0-1945 GCA_964584045.1 uncultured Prolixibacteraceae bacterium
CCGGAGCTTCGGCAGGGAGGGTACTACACGGAAGAAGAAGGCCGGGAGAGGCTGGAAAAACTAAAAACGCTCTATCCTGCGCTGGACCAATGGAAACAGAGGGTCGGTCTAATCAGGGCCAACATCTTAAAGGCGACCGGTTTAACTCCGCTTCCTGAGAAGCACCCGTTAAATGTGATCCGTCACGGCAAACGGGAATATTGCGGGTATACGGTAGAGAACGTGGCCTTTGAGAGCCTGCCGGGAGTATTTGTAACGGGTTGCCTCTACAGGCCCTCATCGGGTAAAGGGTCGTTTGCCGGGATCCTGTGCACGCATGGACACTGGAGCGATCCGAATGATTACGGGCGTTTCCGGATTGATATGCAAATCCGTTGTGCCAACTTTGCCAAAATGGGGGCCGTTGTTTTTTCCTACGATATGGTGGGCTACGGGGAGATGCGTGAAACAGGCTGGGTTCATCAGCACCCGCTGGCTTTGAGACAGCAGTTGTGGAACAGCATCCGGGCCGTGGATTTCCTGCTGACCCTTCCGGAAGTAGATCCGCAGCGGATTGGCATCACAGGAGCATCCGGGGGAGGTACCCAAACCTTTATGCTGACGGCGGTGGATGACCGGATCGCGGTTTCGGTCCCTGTCGTGCAGGTTTCGGCACATTTCTTCGGCGGTTGCGTATGTGAGAGTGGTATGCCGGTACATAAAGACGGGGATCTGGAGACCAACAACGTAGAAATAGCCGCACTGGCGGCTCCGCGACCGATGCTGCTGGTCTCGGACGGCGCCGACTGGACTAAAAATACGCCGCAGGTAGAATTTCCGCATATCAAAATGATTTATGGGCTTTACGGCGTTCCGGACAAGGTAGAGAATGCCCACTTTAGGAATGAAATCCATGACTATGGTATTTCCAAACGGATGGCCGTTTACCCGTTCCTGGCAAAATACTTACAACTGGACCTGGATCAGATTAAAACACCGCAAGGCAGTATCGATGAAGGAGGTGTGGTCATTGAAAAGCATAGTCAGATGATCGTTTTTGACAAGGATCATCCACTACCCCCATATGCGGTCCGGAATAACGATC
This sequence comes from uncultured Prolixibacteraceae bacterium, assembly GCA_964584045.1. GTDB lineage: Bacteria > Bacteroidota > Bacteroidia > Bacteroidales > Prolixibacteraceae > JBCFBK01. The sequence goes on from CAZOYZ010000582.1 coordinate 1,085, forward strand.
AGGTAAAATGGGAATAAGCAGAGAATAGGCACAGCGGTACACAATAAACAGATCAAATACAGTTAAAAATTCTGATTAAAACTTATATTTGCCTGTCACTCAAAATCCCGGGAATTGGAAGACAGGCAAATATGGGAAAATATGAAAAGGGGCAACAAATCTGCACTGAAACAACTGCACGATAACTATTTCAATCAGATGTGCCTTTATGCCTTGAAATCGGTTTCCGAATCCGGGGTCGTTGAGGAACTGGTATCCGATTGTTTTATCAAAATCTGGGAAAACCGGGAAAGAATTGAAATAAAGACCTCCGTGAAGCATTATATTTTCCTGATGCTTCATAACAGCGTGATCGATTTCCACAGAAAAAGGAAAATCATGACCGAGCAGGTTGAAAAAGTACAGGAGCTCGCTGGTGAAGAAACCTTTGATGATCAGGAAACCTATGCCAAACTCTATTCCCTTCTGGAAAAATTACCCGTTCAGCGACGTACCATACTCGAACTGGCTGTTTTTGATTCCTTGAGTTATAAGGAGATAGCCGGAAAATTGAAAATATCGAGGAATACAGTTAAAACCCAGGTAGGGCGGGCCTACCGTTTTTTAAAGGAGAATCTCGATCCCGAAGACTTTCATCTGTTTTTTATTTTCCACAGCCGCCGGTACAATTAACATCAGACACATTCAAATATCGTGAAAAGACTTTTTTTAGTTCCAAAGAAAAATAATCCTTTTTCCTGTCACCCCGTTTGGCATATGTTTACGTCCTTTTAAAAAACTTTATCCGGTAATGAACGGGACAGGACAAGATAAATTCTGGGAATTGGCTGCGGGGGAAATACACGATGAAAATACCCCGGA
>CAZOYZ010000582.1:2045-3426 GCA_964584045.1 uncultured Prolixibacteraceae bacterium
CCGGGACTGAAGCTGCTCAATTCGCCGAGGTCAGCGTCCCGCTTGGACAAATGTCGGAGATCACCTTGTACGACGGGAGCCACGTTTGGCTTAATTCAGGAACCACCGTGAGGTACCCGAAAGATTTTGGAGAAAGAAACCGCAATATCATCCTTGACGGTGAAGCCTTCTTTAAGGTAGAACATAGCAAACTGCCATTCAGGGTAAAGCTGAAAAGCAGTGAAATACAGGTTACAGGAACCTCGTTTAACGTGGTCTCCTATAAAGAAGGGAATGACAGCCGGATTACCCTGGTTGAAGGTTCTGTCACGATCAGCAGTCCTTTGGGAAAAGAGATCGCCAAAATTAAACCATCGCAGCAAATTATAATTCCCGATAACCTGGAAGAGGTCAGGATCAGGACTGTGGATGCCGCTTTTTTTTATAGCTGGACTGAGGGTAAAATTGTTTTCATGGAGGAACGCCTGTCGGATGTGGCAAGAAGCCTTGAACGCTGGTATAACGTCGAGATCCGGTTTGAAGGGCAGGGCGCCGGAGATCTCCGTTTTTCGGGTACCATCCTTAAAAACAAGCCTTTCGACCAGATTATTAAGGCTTTCCGGTTACTTTTACCGGTGAAGATCGATTATCAACAGAATCTTGAAGATAAAGACTTAATCATCATCTCAAAACAAAATTCGCCTATGAAAAACTAATCCCTGTTCAATGAAAACGGCGGATATGCCGCACACATCCACCGTTAGCTGATTAAAACAATTGTAATAATCATTTCAACATTCAAATTTATGAAAAAAGAATCAAACCCGTCCGGGATTTCCCGTACGTTGAAAAAAATTTTGGTAAAAATGAAACTGACTTTCACATTGTTACTCTTCTGTATTGCCGGTGCGGGTGCGTCGACCTACTCGCAAACCACTCGCTTTAATCTTTCCTTTAATGGTAACAACCTGATTGAATTGTTCAAACAGATTGAAGAGAACAGCGAGTTTTGCTTTTTTTATCAAAAAGAGGACCTGCGGGATTTAGGCAGCATATCCATTGATGCCAGAGATGCCACGGTCACGAAAATCCTGGATGAAGCCTTTAAAGGTTATTCCCTGGAGTACAAAATTGTTGACCGCTACATTATCGTCCGCAAAGCCGGGAGCGATTATGGGAATACCCGGGCGGAGCTTCAGCAACCCGGATCTGTTTCCGGTAAAGTTACCGATTCGGGCGGTTCTCCGCTTCCCGGTGTAAGCGTTGTTATTCAGGGAACCAGCCAGGGAACGATTACCGCGGCTGACGGAAGCTTTTCTCTTTCAAATGTTCCTGCCAGATCAATACTTGTTTTTTCATTTGTTGGTATGAAAAAGCTGGAGATCCAGGTGGATGGCAGGCC
>CAZOYZ010000583.1:0-3397 GCA_964584045.1 uncultured Prolixibacteraceae bacterium
TTTATCTGGGATAACGTGTTGAAACACGGATTAACTTTTCGGAATTACGGCGAATTTGTCGACGCAGTGATCGAACCAGCAGAGGCAACTTTCTCCGATATTTACGATGATTTTATCGGGGGCACAAATAAGATTACCATAAAAGCCAAAGCGAATCTTGAGCAGCTTGAGCCATACCTGTGTCCAACCTATATCGGGTTTCCGAATAAAGTACCTGATGTTTACCGCGCTGCAGAATTTATCAAAGAGCTGAATGAATTTGAGAAAAACGATAATTTTCCCAACTTTATCATGATGCTGTTGCCGAACGACCATACATCCGGTACCAGGCCAGGACTACCTACGCCCCGCGCGGCAGTGGCGGACAATGATCTTGCTTTGGGACAGATCGTGGAAGCCATTTCACACAGTAAATACTGGAAAGAGACGTGTATTTTTGTTACGGAAGATGACCCCCAGGCAGGCCTTGATCATGTTGACGGACACCGGACGGTCGGCATGGTCATCAGCCCGTACACCAAAAGGGGAGAAGTGGTATCGACATTTTATTCGCAGATAAATATGGTGAGAACCATGGAAAATATCCTTGGTATTCCTCCGATGAATCAGTTAGATCTTGCGTCGGAAGCGATGTTGGATTGTTTTTCGGAAACTCCCGATTTTACTCCTTATCACGCGGAAAAAAACGTCATTCCCCTCGATGAAATAAATCCCCCTCTTGAAAGTCTTCACGGTGAAAAACGTTATTGGGCTGAGAAATCCCTGGAACAGGATCTGGATGATTATGACCGTATCAATGAAGATACTTTTAACAGGATTATCTGGCATGCCATGAAAGGATATCACCGTCCGTACCCAAAGCTGTCGCAAAAATAGAGTTTGGTAAGCCATTAAATGTCATCCCTCCGGTTGCCGGCGGGAAACCGGGAAGTACGATGAAGAAACGAATACTCATTTTTTTAATCGTTGCATGCGCAACGGTGCAGCTTTTTTCTCAGTCCATTGACGGTATGATCGTAAATAAAGTGAATAACCGTCCCGTGGCAGATGCAAATATTACCGTTAAAAACTCCACCTGGGGGACAGTTTCAGACCACAAAGGTTTGTTCTCGCTAAAAAATCAAACCGGTGAGATCATTATACTTCGCGTTTCATGTATTGGTTTTGAAACGAAGGAAGTAGTACTCAGTACCCCTGAAATGAAAAATCCGGTAGAAATAAAACTCCGGCCTGTTTCCGTCCACTTAAACAAAAGCGTTGTCGTGACCGCTTCAAAACGTGAACACGCTTCTTTTCAGGTTCCCGATGCCGTTTCCGTGTTAACGCGGCAGGAGTTAAAGAACAACTCACCCCGTTCCATGGCGGAGGCGCTCAGTGGTGTCACGGGGGTGTGGGTGCAGAAAACAAATCATGGGGGAGGGTCGCCTTTTATACGGGGGATGACAGGCAATCAAACCCTGTTGCTCATCGACGGGATCCGGTTGAATAACGCCACTTTCCGGTACGGCCCCAATCAGTACTTTAATACCATCGATGTTTTTTCGGTCGACCGGGTCGAGGTGATCCGCGGCAGGGGGTCCGTCTTGTTTGGCAGCGACGCGCTGGGAGGAGTGATCAATGTCATCAGCAGTTCGCCGGAGTACGTGTACGGGAAATCACGTTTCGGAGGCAAAGGGAAACTGAAATGGATGAACAAAGGGATGGAGCAGTCAGGTTCGGGCGGGTTGACGTTTCAGTCGGAAAATTTTGCTGTTTTGGGGAACGTGAATTACAAGAATTTTGGAGATATTTTTGCCGGCGGCTCATTAGGATACGAGCGTCCTTCGGGATATGAGGAAACCGGTGTTAACCTGAAAGGCAAGTTAAGGTTATCCGCCGACTGGCAAATTACTTCAGCTTACCAATATCTCATACAAAATGACGTGCCCCGGTACGATCAGGTTGCACAGCGGGGTTACCGGAGGTATTCCCACGATCCGCAGATCCATCGGCTGTGGTACGCCAAAATTGAACATTTTCATAAGAATCCTGCGTTCAGAAAGGTAACCATGACGGTTTCAAACCAGCTCTCGGATGAAACCCGGATCATTCAAAAAGAGAATTCATCGATCCTTCAGCAGGAAAAAGATGTGGTAAAAAGTTTTGGATTTTCGGTGGAGATGAATTCCGAATTCAGCCGGAGCTGGGAGGCGGTGTCGGGGGTGGAGTTCTACCGTGATCAGGTGGGATCGGGCAAAACGGAAAAAGATACCGGCACCGGCGAAGAGGTCGCGATGCGAGGGCTCTATCCCGATAACTCTTCCATGAACAACCTTGCAGCGTTTAGTCAGCATACGCTGAAACTGGAAAAACTGCATGTGAATTTCGGAGGCCGGTTTAACATGTTCCGGATTCACTCGGTCGACGAAGAATTTGGTTCGGTGACGTTAAAACCTGCTTCGCTGGTGGGGAACATGGCAATCCAGTATTTTTCTTCGCCCGGTCAGCAATTCATCCTTTCCATGCATTCTGCTTTCCGCGCCCCGAACATTAATGATATCAGTACCTTCGGTTTATTTGATTACGGCATTGAAATTCCCTCCACGGGCCTTTCACCCGAAAAGGCTTTTACAGTGGAGTTTGGCTATAAAAAATCGGCTGAACGGGCCGCCTGGTCCCTTGCCGCGTTCAACACCTGGCTAAATGACCAGATCGAGCGGGTGGAAGCTACGTATAACGGGAGCGAATACCTTGACGGAGAGCGGGTATATAAAAAGGAAAACATCACACGATCAAATATTCTGGGAGTTGAATTTGAATCGGGTTTTAAACTGGACCACCGGTTTTCATTCATCAATAATCTTACATGGACTTACGGGAAAAACCGGAAAAACGATGAACCCATGCGGCGGATTCCGCCGTTGAACGGAAAACTGGCGCTGCAATATTCAAAATCCGGATTTTTTGGTGAAGCGGAATTTTTATTCGCTGCCAAACAAGACCGGTTGTCCGGTGGAGACATTGACGACCACCGGATCCCTGAAGGAGGCACGCCTGGCTGGAGTATTCTGAATTTGAAAGGAGGTTATTCGCTGAATAAAATTTTCATCAATGCAGGGCTGACCAATATTTTTAACCAGTCTTACCGGACCCACGGTTCGGGTGTTGACGGCTATGGAAGATCGTTTTGGCTGATGCTGGAATTTAAAATCTGAAAAAATTTTCCCGTCATTCACCCTGTTTTCATTCTCATTTGTTTTGCGGGTAAACAGATTTATTTCCGCGGGAGCGGGAATCATCCGGCTAACAGATCCTGCTCACGCAGGAACAGATCAGTGTCTAAAACAAACAGAGAATGGTTAAAACCGATGGATAAACTAAATTCAATATTTGACAATTCTGAACTGATTGCGAAGAA
>CAZOYZ010000584.1:0-3395 GCA_964584045.1 uncultured Prolixibacteraceae bacterium
TGAGTCGTACAAGAGGATGATCGGCGACTGGAACCTGGTAGGTGGTATCATGAAGGATGCGGGTATTCAGTTTGCCTACCACAATCACAACTTTGAATTTGCTCCGGTCGACGGGATCATCCCTTATTATGACATTTTCATGCCTGAAATGGACGCTGCTCTTGTCACCATGGAACTGGATCTTTTCTGGGCGACCAAGGCAGGACAGGATCCGGTAGAGATGATTAACAAATATCCCGGCCGCTTTCAGCTCATCCATCTGAAAGATATGCGCACACACGAAGATCCGTTCTACGAAGTGATCAAAGATGATATCTGTCCGGTTGGTGAAGGTGTGATCGATTTCAAAAAAATCCTGGCCGCAAAAGAAACAGCAGGGATGAAGTACCTCTTTGTGGAAGATGACAACCAGGGCAACGGCAAACCGTTTGAAGGTATCGATTCCAGTATTAAAAATCTGACAACGGATATTTTAGTATAGCCTTAGGCAAACATATAGAAAGGTCGGATCGGCTGTTCCGGCCTTTTTTTATCTATATTTGTTCGTGTTATGGCACAGGAACAAGACCAACTTTTATCCATGAAGATGAAACAGGGAGATGAAGATGCATTCAATCAGGCTTTCAATTTGTATTACTCCCGTTTATGCTTCTTTGCCGATCACCTGATCCACGACTTTGACCTGTCGCGTTCTGTTGTACAGGATATTTTTGTGGATCTCTGGGTGAACCATGAAAATCTGAATATTCATTCTTCGCTAAAGTCCTTTTTGTTCCAGGCGGTAAAAAACAAAGCGCTGAATGTCCTGAAACACCGCAAGGTGGAATCAAAATTTTTTGCCGAACAGCAGAAAAAAGATGAACCCGTTTCGGTTCAGGATCTGATGGAAGAGGCTGAACTTAATGACAGGCTCAACTCAGCGATCCAGGAACTGCCACCCCGGTGCAAAGAGATATTTATCCTGTGCCGTTTCGAAGAGTTAAAATATTCGGAGATCGCCGAACGGTTAAATATTTCGGCCAAAACAGTGGAGATGCAGATTAGTATTGCTTTAAAAAAAATTCGTCAGAAACTGTCTGATTCACAACTAATCCATTTAATGATATTCCTTCATTCGAAAAAAATCTGATCCCGCCTACAGGGTGTTCCGGCGTTGGATTGTCTAAGGGGTGATCTTAAAACAAAGACGAACGACAATGGAACCTGAAAGTGAGCAAACCGAAATTCTTATTTCCAGAAGGCTCAGCGGCCACGCCACAGCCGAGGATCTGGCAGAGCTTGAACACATCATGACCCTTGATCCGGCGATCCGGAAGCTTTTTGAAGAAACCCGGCGCGCATGGATCAAAAGCCGATATCCTTTCACACCGGAAGAAATCAAAGCCGACAGGGAAAAGACAAAGGAAAAGATCATTCATACACTGTCTGTTGCAATAAAGGAAAAGCGACATTACCGGCTATTTTACCGGGCGGCTGCCATTCTGGCTATTCCTCTTCTGATTGCTGCAGGTTGGTACCTCGGAACCCGGTCCTCGGCTCCTTCCCGTCAAATAACTTCAACAATTACGGCTCCAAAGGGACAAATCGCCGAATGTGTGCTGGCCGACGGCACTCAGGTATGGCTTAACTCGGGAACCACCATCCGGTATGACCCGGCTTTTACAGGGAAGAACAGGATCGTCCGCCTGGACGGGGAGGCCTATTTTAAAGTCTCAAAAATACGCGACAGACCGTTTATCGTCCATACGGCTGAACTGCAGGTAAAAGTGCTGGGTACATCCTTTAATGTGCGCGCTTATTCCGATGAGGAACAAACAGCAACGACCCTGGAAGAAGGAAGCGTTGAACTGGCTTTTAAACATTCGCCCGGGCAGGCTCCGGTGAAATTAACGCCAGGAGAATATGCTTCCTTTCAGATAGCCGGAAGAAAATTGCAGATCGAGAAAACAGACACCTACCTGCATACGGCCTGGCGTGACGGGAAGTACATTTTTAAGGATGCCGATCTGGAAACCATCATCCGCCAACTCGAAAAGGTATATGATGTCCGGATCCATCTTAAAAATGACGGCACGAAACAGCAGCGTTTCAGAGGCATATTTGAGTATAAACAAAATATCTTTGATGCCCTGGAAACCATCGAGCGGACCACTTCGCTCAACTACCGGATGGATGGACGCGACATCTGGCTTGAATGATTCAAAACACGTTAAAATAACCAAATTAAAACAGATGAAAAACGAACGGATCACCTGAGTGTTAAACTTCTGCAAGCAGAATAAACGCATAAAAAAACAACAGGAATAGCCCTAACTATCCCTGTTGTAAAAAAGAAAATCATTTTTTAAACGATTAACAGTTCAAATTTATGAAAAAAAAACAGTACCGGAGCGGTGGCGGTATGCCGGCGCTCAAAAAACTTACTTTAATTATGAAACTGAACTTTTTCATCATGTTTGTCGCAGTCCTGCAGGTATCGGCAAATCATGTGTCTGCCCAAAAAATGCGTCTGGACCTGAAAATGAAAGACGCGTCGCTGGCAAAAATCCTGGACGCGATTGAAGATCAATCCGGGGTCTATTTTTTTTATAACAAGACCCAGGTTGACGAAAATCAAAAAGCCGATGTTGACTTCCGGGATTTAACGGTAGAAGAAGCGTTAACTCATTTAAGCAACGATCTTCCCATCACGTATGAGGTTGTCGGGAAAAATATCATTATCAAGCCGCGGGACTCAAACCAACAGGTAGTAACGCAACAGCCAAAGTCTGTTTCCGGCAAAGTCACTGACCCTTCCGGCGCCCCGCTTCCGGGGGTAACAATTACTATAAAAGGAACAGCAAGTGGTACGATCACCAATGCCGACGGTCAATTTACCTTATCTGGCATTCCTTCGGGGGCTACGCTTGTGTTTTCGTTTGTAGGAATGAAAACAGAAGAAATTTCTGTTGCTGGCAAAACAAACATAAGTGTTACGATGACAGAAGAAACCATCGGCATTGATGAAGTCGTAGCAATAGGTTATGGAACGATGAAGAAGGTCAATCTGACGGGATCCATCTCGCAGGTAAATGGAGAAAAGCTGGAGAACCGACCCGTAACCAATGCCCTCGCAGCGTTACAGGGAACGGCTTCCGGGGTTGTGGTGACCAGAAGCACCGGACAACCAGGCAAGGAAGGTTATAGTGTTGAAATACGCGGTCTCTCTTCTGTAAACGGGGGCAAAGCCTTAGTGCTGGTAGATGGTTCACCCGGAGATATCTCTACCCTGAATCCGAGCGATATTGAGTCGGTGAGCGTTCTGAAAGATGCCGCCGCTTCTGCCATTTATGGCGCAAGAGCTGCAGGAGGTGTCATTCTCGTCACGACAAAAAAAGGAAATGTCGGAAAACTGA
>CAZOYZ010000585.1:0-1106 GCA_964584045.1 uncultured Prolixibacteraceae bacterium
GTTCAGATCGGCCAGGTAAGCGCCGAACTTCTGCATCACGGGGTCGCCAATCGCTTTTCCGTAACGGTAAACGGTCGACGGCGCTCCCCCCGTTTTGGCGTCGGCATCGGCAAAGTTGATAAAATAGGGGGCATGAATGTTCACCTGGTAGAAGTACTTACCGATACGCTGAACAAGCAGATTGTCGAACACGTCAAACTGTCCGCCGGTGGCATTTTTCATGATCTCCAGGCACTCGTACAGGTAAGCGCCGGCAGCGCCCCAGTATGAAGGTCCCTCGTCGCATCCGCCGTCATCGGGATAGCCGTTGAGGAACTTGTCGAGCGAAAGCAGGATCTTTTCCACGGCTTTCACCTTCCTTGCCTGATCATCTTCAACCAGCAGAAAGCTGGTCAGCATGTTGTAGTTGACCCACGGATTCCAGTTGTTGACCCTGCGTTCGCCCGAGAATCCCATGTACCAGAAATCGTCGCGGGTGAAGTACGGATTAAGCGCTTTTTCCATAATTGCCTGTTTCAGGCGCGAAGCGATGAGCGGATGTACCTTGTTGAATTCATCCTTAAACAGGTACAAGGTCCAGGAAAGGTTGCTGGTCACCTCTCCCACCCCCAGGTCGACGATGGGATCGTTGATGTCGGGAAGCCCGGCCCCTGCTTTTTGCGGTCCCAGGTGAGCCGACCAGCCCCACCAGGTTTGTTCGCTGTAATACCACACCGCGTTGATGATCTGGTCCAGGAACCGGCCTTTGCCTTCGGCCAGTTCGCCCATCACCAGCGAGATCAAGGCATTGCTGCAAGCCGAATACACCTCCTGCCGGCGATCGCCCGAACGGATGAACTCAAGGTAATCGGTCGCTTTGACCACAGGCCAGTTATAATTCAGGTATTCTTCAGCCCGTTCAATATACGATTGGCGAATAACGGCAGGCAGTCCGTCCCAAAAAGTCCGGTCGTGGCAGCCGGGGCGTCCGCTCCAGGCATGGCCCGAAGCAAGGGCTTTTGCCAGGTCGATCGTCTTTGCCTCACCTGCCAGGATATTGCGTTCCTTTACTCCAGGCTGAGCCTGGGCCATAAAGGTTGAAAACAGAATGATAAAAAGTGTTGGGA
>CAZOYZ010000585.1:1206-3381 GCA_964584045.1 uncultured Prolixibacteraceae bacterium
CCGTCCGGCGTTCCTGAGATCTCCAACGTCACTTCCGACGCAGTCTCTGAAATGATCCGGGCCTTCACCGGTGCTTCAACCGCCTCAGAGGGGTATAAGATCCAGACAAAGGTGCTGTTCCCGCCGATGCGGGTTTCGAATATGGTGGTCGTATTCGGTTCAAACTTGTTGTATTCTTCACTGTACCAGCCCTGGATCTCCGGCTCTTCCTGGCCTTTTATTTGTTTAACCGACCATTGCTGTCCGGCGGCCGGAATAAGCTGAAGGTTCCCCCTCGGGTTCCGGGTCAGCACCAGGCTATCCCGGACTTCCACTTTGCACGACGGATGCCAGTGCCATAACGCTTCGATCGTGCGCGGCCGGTCAGTCTTGATGCGGTCGATCACCACCCAAAACTGTCCGCGCTTGTAATAAAGCGTGCGCGAATGGGTACAGGAGCCCTCCAGTCCGTTAAACGCACTGAACGAACCCCGCGCCAGATCATGATCAGGCATCACCTGGTAGTCGCTTTCAGGTACCGGCTTGTCGGTTACCCTGAGACCGGGCGCCTGTCCTTTCCCGTCGATGAGCAGCACATTATGTCCCTGGCTTCCCAGTGCGTATGGCCTGAATTTGCGGGCGACATCCCCCTTGTAGGCAAAACGGCCCGCATCCACCAGCAGGTCACGTCCGTAAGCGGCAACCGACAGGTGCAGTTTATCGTTATGCTGATGCCCGCTGCCCCAGGGACCGATGTCAAAAAACGACCATTGGGCATCGGCGTCAAATCCGCTCCGGGAGATCAGCTGACCTGCCCAGGGGAAAACCACGGAAGGTAATTCCGGTTTCAGTCCGCGTTCGCCGTTCGAGGCAATATATTCCCATTCTTTTCTTCCGTATTTCTCCGCCGCAGTCAACACCCGCTGCCGGTTATTGTCGCGGTCACCGTCGTTGTTGAGCAAGCCGAAACCGTCGGGACGGATGGTCCACGCCAGGTAGTTCCACATTTTTTCGATCTGCCCGGTAAAGGCAGAAGGCAGGGCAATGCCTGCTTCCTCACAGATCTCGCTGAGCAGGCTGAAATTACTCATTGCCACGTGATGATAGTGAGAGGTCAGCTCAGTTTGAGCGCCATCGGGATAAACTTGCTCTTTTAGGCTTTCGGTCATCGCTGATACGGCATACTGGAGCCCTTCGGCCGACTCCCGGAATTCGGACCAGGAGGCGGCAGCCGTAGCCAGTCCGGTCATTTCCATGGTCAGCCAGTTGTTGGAAGCGTGGAAATGGCGGGCATAATGCATATGGTCAGGAATGCTGCTCAGGATCAGCAGTCTGGTGGCCGGCGAAAGCGCCGCTTCGCCGGTAAGCTGATAAAACAGCTGCGCCCACATTTTCACGCGGAAGCTCACCTCCAGGCCACGCCACATGGCCGTACTGCTTTTTACTCCCGGATAAGGCTGGCTCCGGATGATCCAGTCCTTCACAAACCGGTCTATATAACTGGCATAGCGCAGGTTGCCGGTTTTGAAATATTCAGGCACCAAAGTTCCCAGCGGATAGTGTCGGTTTAACGCCCACGCCCATTCAATATCATTTTCCGGGCCCTCATAATCCCACTGGAGATGCCCGTTATCCAGGAGCGGAACCTGGCCGGTCACCTGCTGAAAGGTAAACGTATTCTGAAGCACCTGTTCGGCTGCATCAGTCTTCTGACCGGAAGGAGAGGGTTGACCTTTCGCGCGTTTCTTTGCCACCGGACAGTTCTCATAATATTTGAGCAACAGCGTACAGGCCTTCTCAAGGTCGTTCTTTTCCCAGGCCTTGCGGACGTCTTCCAGTCCGTGGTATCCCGGATCCAGGTGCTGAAAGATCGTTCTGATCTGCTCCGGCCAAGCCCTGCAGGCCTCCTCAACCGTGGCAACCTCTTTCCAGTCAGGTTGGGCAAAAGTGAAAACCGGCACAAAAAAGAAAAGTACCAGTGTCAGTTTGTTTATGAGGTAAACTTTATCAGATGAGCCTCCTTTATGCTTATTCATGAGTTCAAATTGGTTAAGGTTATGGATCTGTTTCAGTGCCTAAAGGTAATCAAGTTTAGGAATCAAAAGAAGAAGCTTCGCTGCAAATTCCGGTTATCAGATCACTAAATACTGATACTTATATTTTTGAATAGGAGATTAGAACAGACAACCTTTACTG
>CAZOYZ010000586.1:0-3375 GCA_964584045.1 uncultured Prolixibacteraceae bacterium
ATCTTTTCAAAGCAGATCTGTCCGAGTCCCTTGTCGGTCAGGATCAGCACTGATCTATCCGGTCCCGGGGATAGATGGACGACCCGATCTCCCGGAAGCCACCGTTCCCCGTTATAATAATTGAACGTTCCGTCTTCACGCAACATAAAGGCGCCTTCCTGAGATCCAAACCAGAGTGAACCGTTTATCTCTTTGACACAGTTGATCGCAGTGCAGGGAAGTTTTACCTGGTTTTCCCCGACTTGCGTTCTCGTACCGGCGTCCAGTTCCAGGTATCCGTTATGCGTGCCAATCACGATCCTGCGACCCTCCCGTGTGAGATCGAACGAAGTGAACCCATCTCCCTCAAATGCTCTTTCCAGCTTTTTTTGCTGCGGCGAAAAGACGGTGAGGGCTTTGTCTGAAAGGATCCAAAACAAATTCATGGAAGGAGAATACCGGATATCAATAATCCCCCCGGAGAGATTTCCCTGCCAGATCGTTTTTGAATCCTGCAGATATTTCAAACGGCTGCCATCGGAAACCAGAAACGCAAAATCCTCTCCTCCGGCGAAAAGCCGGGCATCGGGCATTTCGTGTTTTGAAAACAATTTACCGGCCCAGGCATTGCTCAACACGGCCACATCGTCCAGATAAACAAACTGATCCCGGAAGGCTTCCAGACCGGTGATCTTCTTTTCTGCGATTGGACGGTAAGACTGATCAGAAACAAGCTCCCCCGGATAGAGGAAACGGCCGTTAGAGGGTTTCAGGAGACCTCCTGACGATAAAACCTGGATATTCCCGTTCCTGTCGGAATAGACTTTGATCAGTTTATCCTGGCCAGACTGAACATAGTACTTAATAGTATAATCCTGAACAAACGGGATGTCCTGATGAACAGGTCTCTGTGCTTTCAGTTCTGCAGCCCAGATTACCGGCAATATAAACAAGAAAAATAAACGTATTTTGCCATTCATAATTTTATCCTGTTTTTTAAATAAGTCCTTTAACACGTATCATCAGTTTATTTTAAGGTCTGCCATAACTATCGCAAAAAAGTGCCGCCTCCTCGAGGTGATGGCGGCACTTAAAAATACGGTTTAATTGGTTTAGATCATTTATTGTAATAACCACATTTTTGCGTATTGGGTATCTTCAGCAGGCGACAACGTCGCTACGCCGGCGTTGTAAGCGTCTACGTTCTGTCCAAGTTCGTCACCCGGATATCTGAAACGTACAGGGAATTGATAATTATTCAGATACCCATTATTGAAGATATCCGGTAACCGGGTACGGCGTAAATCAAGATAAGTTTCAGCGGTTACCGTAAATAATGCCAACCATTTTTGAACGGCAATTTTTTGAAGTTTGCCGGTCTGGCTTGAAGGCAATGCCACGCTTGCCTGGGTAAGGTAAACAGAAATGGCAGCATCCGGTATTCCCCAACGTTTCATGGATTGTCTAATACCTGCCTGGTAATAAGCGTTGACATCTCCCGTAATTAAACCTTTTACAACAGCTTCAGCAAGGATAAACTGAACTTCATCACTGTTCATAATTGTAGCTTTTAGCAAGTCATGCTCATTTTGTCTGAACAATGTTGAAAATCTGGATACTTTGAAGTTTCCGGTAACACCACCTGCATCCGTGTCATAGTGTCCGTTCCCGTTTTTCCAATCACCCGGCATACCGGCAATAAACCCGACGTACACCTTGTCTTTATCCAGAATATTTGCTGACTGGGCTGCAATTTTAGGATTGAGAAGATCAACATATTCCCATGTTGAAGAATAGGTAAAACCGTTTGGATCAGTCGTTGTGAAAGTGACACCATCCAAGGCAGGATTGCTGGTCCAGGGTTGTTCAACCGGAGCACACCAAACCGCCAAACGCGGATCGTTTAATGCTGTCAATGTATCAACAAATGTTTTACATGGCCTTCTGCGATCAAATTCATCCGACGAAGTCCAGTTCAATGTTCCGCCTGCCCAGGAATTATCTTTATTTGTTCCGACAAATGAGATCGCTGCCTGATCGTCCACGCTGCTAAGAACCGGATTAGCGGAACTGTTTCCAACAATTGCTGCCATTTGAGCGCCTGCATCGGCTAATTTAGCAGAAGCGCGCATCAGTAAACGGAGCCGGACGGAATTGGCAAATTTCAGCCATTTTATTTTTTCGCCTGCATACATCAGGTCATAAGTCGATGAAATTGATTCCGAACCTTCAGAAATAAGGGTAGTCGCATTTTCCAATTCCTCCAGTAACCCGGCGTAAATATCAGCTTGTTTATCATACTTTGGATAAAGAATACCTTCACGTCCCTTAAGAGCTTCGGTATAATAAACATCACCATAATAATCAGTCATATATGAAAAGAGTAATACCCTGAAAATGGTGAAAATCCCCGCATGTACTTTAGAATCCCGTCCTTCCGCCAATTTAATGGACGCATCGACAAACTTAATGATGTCCATGGCATCGTACATCTTTGTGATCGGCTGTTTGAAGCCGTCATAGTAGTTATCACCCCCCTGATAATTCCGTTCCATATACTGGACTGCACCGGGTAATCTGCTTTCGGAATAACCCTGGTTGGCATAGAATAAAGTCGTTTTCTTAATGATGGAAGAGAGCAGGAAGGGGTCGTTCAATGATTCCACAGCATCTTTCTGCTGGGTGGTATCATATTCCCGCAAAGCATCTTCACTGCACGAGAATACAAGGCCCGCGATCAAAAGTGATCCGAATATCTTAGACATAAATGATCTCATAATTGTCAATTTTAAGATGAATGAAAACATTAGAAGTTGAATCCAAGCCTGAACCCAATTGAACGGATACTTGGCAAGGTAGCTCTTAAAATACCCTGGTTCGTTCCTACGCCGGAGAAAGCTGACTCGGGATCTTCATGACGGCCATTCTTATTCCACTGGAAAACATTTCTGCCGACCAGTGAAACATATACTCCGTTCAACATAAATTTTTCCGATACGGAGTTCGGGATGGTATAAGTGAGTGAAATCTCCCGCATTTTAAAGTTTGTGGCATCAAACACCCGGGTGGAAGCGAAGTTCCAGATACAGTCTCCGAAACTATTGTAGGCAAACTGGTAGAAGGTGTTATTGGGATCAGCACCATTGACAATATAATCGTCATCTCCGGGGGTATCACCGGTAAAATCCGGATTAATAAATACACCTTTTGCATAACCGGCATCGCTAAAATCAGCACGCTGTCTGTCGTTGTTGGCATTGATCGCTTCATAGTCACTGGAACCGGCTGCAGGCCAGGGCAGGCCACCATGTTCGGCATCACGTCCACCCTGCCACAACGGGTTGTTGTCGCCTGATCCAAGACTTTCAAATGAACGGCCATTCGAATCCATGTATT
>CAZOYZ010000587.1:0-3346 GCA_964584045.1 uncultured Prolixibacteraceae bacterium
AGTATCACGGTTCCGTGTACGGCATCATCCCGGCCAAACGGGGATTCCAGAAACCGGCAGGAGAATGGAATTCCCAGGAAGTGATCGTCAGGGGCGATGATATTAAGGTCGTCCTTAACGGTGAAGTGATCGTCGACGGGAACGTCAGGGAAGCCACTAAAAACGGCACCCCCGACCATCGGGAGCACCCGGGACTGGAACGTCATACCGGACATATCGGTTTTTTGGGACATGGTTCTGAATTAAAATTCAGGAATTTACGGATCAAAGAATTAAAATAATCCGTTCCCCTGTTGAACCTCAGCAAAAGATCTGCCGCAAAAGGTAACAAATGATCAGCAAAAATTTTACCTTTGCGCGGTATTTCCTTTGCTGTGCCGGGCAAGAGTTTTCCGTAAAAGCGGAAGCTGTTGGAAAATTGCACAGGATGACCTGAAAAGGGCGATCCCGTGCAATGAAGTTTTTGTTCCTGCACAGGCGGGAAATGCGTTTAAACCGGGTTCTATTTCCGCCCAGGCGGGAATCTTATTCAACCAGAGTTCCATTCCTGCGAAAGCAGGGATCTTTATACAAAAATCTATTTCTGCACATGCAGGAATACCCCTCTAACTAAACCTGCAATCCTCTCCGCCCCTGGTACTCTTCCGGGGGCTTTTTCTTTCTTCATTTTTCATTAAAAACACCTTTCATTTAAAATTTCACTCCACCTGAAATGTCATTTGATCCAAAAATACCGTGTTTCGCTGAACAGATCCTGCTCTGACCGTTTAATCAATCATTCCTGCCGTTAACTAAATGATTATTTCTAATTTTAATTATTTCATCGACTTTTGAAGGAATAATAATCCAAAGACCATGAAACGAATCACTCGCCTTCTGCTGATCATCACACTTCTGATCATCTCCGCTTCCGGAAACGCCGGTGAAAAGCTCCAGCTAAAGCTGCATGAAGGCCAACAGATCAGGTTTTCGTATTCAAAAAGTACAAATGACAAGCAACGCTATCTCTTTCTCAACACCTCTACAGAATACCAGTGGCAAACAGAGTTGTCGATAACCGGAGAAACAGGCGAAAATCAACTTCTGATTCAGGTGCGCCCGATCCGATACCTATATAACGAAAGGCAAGGCAGACTCAGGACTGAAATTCATTTTGACTCGGACTTTCCTCCTCTTTCCCGGGAAGGGCAAACAATGAAAGCGCCGTATCTGTCGGCCAACATGCTCTGCTCGCTGACAATTAAAATGCAACTCGACCTTCAGTCCGGCAAACTGAGATTTCAGGATTTGGAAAATCTGATTACAGAGATTGACCGGATCATCAAATCCGGGAATTTTGATCCGGAAGATGCGAAAGACATTAAAAAAGAGATGCTGGATGACATCCAGGATATCGAGCACTTTACCCGTGAATACCTGTTTCACTTTCATAATGCCACATTCGGCGAGAAAGATTCGGCTGCGGTTACCGGCAAGGATTATGTGGTTGCCCGCACGGACGACATGATCAGAGTGAAAAAAAAGCAAACCATTATTCATGAAAGAAGAAGAGGAGAACAAACGCAGGAGGCCACCATCAATTCACGGAACGGGTTGATTGTCGAATACGTTTCATCAATCTATTGGCCCGGTTATACAAGAAAGGTTAATCAATTCATCTCATCCAAGTCAGAAAAAAAGACCTACCGATTGATCAGCAATTCGGACGTGCGCCCGGGTGAAACTATGATCAGCGGATACATTGAACATCCCGTTGGCCGAAGAGTACATATCCAGTTTCTGGACGATCCCGCTGGCCTGGACCTGAAAACCTACAGCACCGTTCTTGACAGCGCCAACCGTTTTTCGGTCAGCCTCCCGCTGAAACGCGAAGGTTTCGTGTTTGTCAGTAATACATACAATGAAAACTGGGATTGGAATCAACAGACTCAAATCATCTATATTGAGCCCGGCGATCAGATCAACTTCGACCTTACAGGCGTTTCCCCGAAGGTCATCACACAAAAAGGAGACCGGGCGGCAGAAAATAATTTTCTTTACGGCAATATGCCGGAAATAAACTTTACAGGCAGTTTGTATATCGGGACCAGAAAAAAGGATTTACTATACGGTATACCGCTGCCCTTCCTGGTAAACCGCCATATCGATATTAAAACCGTAAAAGATGGTGATGATTTCATCAGGGATAATAAGCTCAATGAATTGGCTGATGAAAGCAGATTAAGTCTTCGATTCAGAACCTACTTTCTGAATGAAATGGCCATGGCCAAGTTGAACCTGGCCTGCAACATTCAGATGAGCATGACCATGCTCGGAGAACAGAATGAACTGGATGAGGAAATGAAAAAAATATGGATCGATCTGAAGTTGTTCACCGACACATTCCAGATCAGCCGCCATTACAACGAATACGGCTATTTCTCAAGGAAAGCGGCATTGGAATACGCTGGTTTTTTATATCATACAACACAAAAGATCAGTACGATAGAGGTCGTGTCATCTTCGCCCTTAATCAATGGCCCATACTATCTCTTTCAACGGGAGAATTTCTACAATTTTCCTGATCTTGTTCTGCCAGGATCAGCCCTGGTGCGGGAGAAAGCCAGTGTTTTTGCGGAAATGCTGAACGCACCGGGCGCTTCCCCTTTAGAAACGGAAGCCCGGTTTTCGGCCTATGAAAAGATCTATGACGAACTGATCCGGTGCAGCAACGACAGCCTGCTAAACAACTATCTTACAGAAAAGTATAATCATGCCCGGAATCTCATGAATGGCAGCGTCTTTCACCGGAGAATTCTGCTGAATGAACAAGGTGATTCCGTATCGATCCGTGACTTCACAGGAGGCAAACCTATGGTACTCGGAATGGCCGGTGACTGGGCAACCTCCAGGATCGACTTTGATCAAATCGCCGAAAAACATCCGGAAGCGACATTCATCTTCCTGGTAAACGGCAGCCATTTTGACACCTGGAAAGACTATCTGAGCAGGGCAGAAGCAAAAGCAACCCAACTGTTCCTGCCTTCCGGCGACTATTCGCTGAAGGAGCTGTTCGGGGTCGCAGGACGTCAACCGCTACTCCTGGTGTTTGATGTCCGCGGATCGATCATCGGGAGGACCAACGACGAAAAACAGGTAGAAATCCTCCTTCAGCAAGCCCAGAGTCCTCCTCCCGACAAAAAAGAGCCGAACAAAGCCATCTTAATCGGTATCATCTGGAGTTTGGGCGGATTGATCCTGCTGTTTGTACTGGTATTTTTGGTTTTCAAGTACCGGGTAAGACGGAAAATGAAAAAGCAGGAGCAGGAAAAACGGCTGCGGGAGCTCGAACTGACGGCGATCCGCT
>CAZOYZ010000588.1:0-3334 GCA_964584045.1 uncultured Prolixibacteraceae bacterium
ATCCCTTCCAGACCGCCATACTCATTTACCACAATGCAAATATGGATCTTCCGTAGTCTCAACTGGTTCAACACCCTTTTGGCATCGGCATTCTCAGGAACAATTACCGGCTGAACGAGCAGATTCTTAATATCGGGTTCTCCGGTAAACGTTTTTGATTTGTAATAATCTTTGATATACAAAACTCCCCGAAAATTGTCGAGAGTTCCTTCACTGCATATCACCTTGCTGTGCTGGATTTTTGAAATATCTTCCCTTAAGTCATCACCGGGCCTGGAAATGTCAATCCATTCCACATCGGTACGATGGGTCATAATGTGCTTGGCTTTCTTATCGGAAAAGTAAAATACCTTTTCATGAATGATATTTTGCTCTTTCTCGATCACCCCTTCATAAGTAGCCAACTTGATAATCTGCCGGAGTTCGGCCTCTGTCATCTGCTCGTGATGTTTCTTCACGCCGATAAGTTTATTCACCAAATTGGTTGAAACGGAAAGCAGTCTGACAAAGGGATAGAACGCTGAACTGAAATAATAGATTACCGGTGCCACTTTTACGGCAATGCCTTCAGGATTACTTAAAGCCACTGTTTTAGGAACCAGTTCGCCGATAACGATCGAAACGTAAGTAATAATAATGACGGTTATGGTCAGGGCGATTTCATGTGCATAGGTTCTTGTCCATTCAAACTGAACAAAAAACGGAGTCACATCGTCTGCAATATTCATTCCCCCGTAAACCCCAGTGATAATACCGATTAGCGTGATTCCGACCTGTACAGCCGACAAAAAGATACCCGAGTTGGCCAGCATCCGTAACGCCACTTCTGCACCTGTGCTCCCGTTCAGTTTCAATTGCTCGAGTCTTGTCCTTTTGCTCGAAACGAGAGCTATTTCAGATAAAGAAAAAAAACCGTTCAATAAGATTAATATCGTCAGAATGATTATTTCCATGTTAAGTATTGTTTTACGCCTGGCACGATTACTGCTCCATGTTTTAATACGTATCCTGCTGTTTCCGGTTTCTGACAGGCTTAATAATACGGATCCGTCTGTTGACCCTGTTTTTAATCCCTGATCATCTCCGTCAGCTTTAATATCGTATTCCAGTTCCGGCCTGTTGCGGTCACATGAAGTTTTCGCTCAATATAGCCTGTCGTAAATTTTGATTTTCCAAATCCATTGTGATAATAAATAAATAATTGATCATCAACCAAATAGAAATTTTCATCTACTTTTCCCTCCTCTTTAAATACCCTGGTCTGATCCGGATCGACTTTCTTTGATAACATAACAACCGCCCTTTTGGCATGATCTGCTTCCCTTTTTATATCGAAAGGCTTATTTTTCACAAGATCCTGCAGCTCCTGTTCCGATTTAACGATCATTTCCACTTTTATTCCGAAGCCGGACCCGATGATCCCGGTTATTTGCTCTTTTATTTTCTCCTTGTCTTCTTTTGATTGAAGAATAATATTACCGCTGTTGATGTAAGTCCTCACATATTCAAACCCTTGTGCGTTTAGCATCTTCCTCAGGGTGTCCATTTTAACGTTATTATGACCACCAATATTGACTCCTTTTAAAAACAGGACGTACTTATTCATACTTCTCCCCATTTAATTTTTCAATCTTTTATACCCCAGAGACCCTTTTGCTTTTTATTAATGAGACTCCCTTTGCGGGAATAAAGAACATAGCAATCAAAAATACTAAAAAATTGCTCATTAAACAGCAGCAGTCAGCCTCGCGCAAAGAACAACTTCGCGTGATGGTTGTTTGTATTTAATACGTTTATAATCACTTCAGTAAACAACATCGATATGGAATACCGGATCGAAAAAGACACGATGGGAGAAGTAAGGGTACCTGCCGGGAAATACTGGGGAGCGCAGACACAACGCTCTGTTGCGAACTTTCCTATTGGCCCCGCAGCTTCTATGCCCCTGGAAATCATTCATGCTTTTGGTCATCTTAAAAAGGCTGCCGCCATCACCAATCACAGGCTTGGCATTCTCCCGGAAGAGAAGAAAAGGCTGATTTGCAGGGTGTGTGATGAAATTACGGAAGGCAAACTGGACGACCACTTTCCGCTGGTGGTATGGCAGACAGGTTCCGGCACACAAACGAACATGAACGTAAATGAAGTTATTGCCAACAGGGCTCATGTTCTTGGAGGAAATAAACCGGGTGAAGGCACCCGCCTCATTCATCCCAACGATGATGTAAATCAGTCGCAGTCCTCGAACGATACCTTTCCCACTGCCATGCACATTGCTGCTTATTCGCGGCTGGTGAAAAACACTATCCCCGCCGTCCGTCAGCTTCGCGACACGCTTTCGGAAAAGTCAAAGGCCATGATGCACGTGGTGAAAATAGGGCGTACGCACTGGATGGACGCCACTCCCCTTACGCTGGGACAGGAATTTTCCGGTTATGTATCCCAGCTTGATCACGGACTGGCCGCCTTGCATCATACCCTTCCTCATCTGTCCGAGCTTGCCCTGGGCGGAACCGCTGTAGGAACCGGATTGAATGCTCCCAAAGGATATGCCGAAGAAGTTGCCGAAACGATCGCAGAACTTACCGGTTTGCCCTTTGTCACCGCCCGGAATAAATTTGAATCGCTTGCAACGCACGACGCTGTTGTTGAATCGCACGGTGCGCTGAAACTTCTGGCTGTCAGTTTAATGAAAATTGCCAACGATATCCGGCTGATGGCTTCCGGACCGCGTTCAGGGATCGGAGAGATCATCATTCCGGCCAATGAACCGGGATCGTCGATCATGCCGGGAAAGGTAAATCCGACCCAGGTAGAGGCCCTGACCATGGTGTGTGTACAGGTCATGGGTAACGATACCACCATCAGTATTGCCGGATCGAACGGACAATTTGAACTGAATGTGTTCAAGCCCGTCATGATCAACGCATTCCTGCAGTCAGCCACCCTGTTGAGCGACGCATGCCGGTCGTTCAATGAACATTGTGCCGTCGGAATTGAGCCAAATCTGCCCAGGATCACACAACATCTGAACAACTCGCTGATGTTGGTGACTGCGCTCAATACCCATATCGGCTATGAAAACGCGGCCAGAATTGCCAAAAAGGCGCATACGGAAAGCCTGACGCTGAAAGAAGCTGCAGTCGCCCTGGGGCTGTTGACTGCAGAACAGTTTGACGAATGGGTGGTACCATCAAAAATGATTGGAAATTTATAGTCCTGTATTGGCTTTTATTCCTGTTCCGGGCGCAAATACCCTGCATATCAGCAGACCGGGCCGAAACCGTATCATTGATGTTGCTTATAAGGCAATATATTTCCTACCTTTGCAAAA
>CAZOYZ010000589.1:0-2591 GCA_964584045.1 uncultured Prolixibacteraceae bacterium
GAACCATAGATGGATGCGGCCGCCGCATCTTTCAGAACAGAAATCGTCTGAATATCGTTCGGATTCAGGTCGATCAAAGAACCGACTGCACCATCGACAATGATCAACGGATTAACGGTACTGACGGAAGATATCCCCCTTATCAACATCTGATAATCTTCTGAACCAGGCGCCCCGCTTGTTCGGGTTATGGTTACCCCCGGAAGCTGTCCCTGCATCGCCGCGATCGTATTGGGGGTCGATTTATTTTCAAGCATTTCACCTCCCAAAACGGCGACAGATCCGGTGAGGTTCACCTTTTTCTGTACCCCGTAACCAATTGCCACCACTTCTTCTATTCCAATCGTCTCATCTTCCATCACCACGTTGAATGACGACCGCCCGTCCAGCAGCACATCCTGTGTCCGCATCCCCACGAACGAGAACTGCAGGGTCGTTGCACCCGCAGGTACGACCAACGAATAGCTTCCATCAATGCCGGTAACGGTTCCCTGTGTAGTTCCCTTAATCACGATTGCCACGCCGGGAAGCGGCTGACCCGAAGCGTCTGTCACTTTCCCGGAAACAGTCTGTTGCTGGGACGAAGGTAATGCCGCGTTCCCGCCAACAGGAGTTAAAACGATGTAGCGATCTCTGATCGAAAAACCGACACTGCTTTTATCGAACAACCGGGTTAAGATTTCATCGACCTTTTCTCCTTCGATAGTGATACTCACTTTCCGCTCCACATCAATTAACTCACTATTGTACAGGAAATTAAATTCACTTTGATTCTCAATGGCAGACAATACCTCCCGAATCGTCGCATCCGTCAGAGACAGATTGATGGCCTTGGATTGCGCATAGCTACCCGCGGCAAGGACCTGGAAGGTACTGACGAGCAAAATCAAGAATGTATGGCGCATGACAATTAGTTTTTTTTTGTGTTCCCTCAATAAAAAGCACACCTGGTTTATAAATTTTTTCATAGTTTTACACTGTTTTAAATTAAAGAATGATTTAAAATTGGACTGGGCTCATCCCAGAAAAGTCAGAAGGAAGTGTTCGTAGCGCTTCCTTCTCTTTTTAAAAGATTTAGTTGTCAGTTTTTAGTTTCTCATGGGCAATTATTTTTAGTGATGGTTACAATTGAGGGAGAGAACTTTTTGGTATCCTCGATGAATTCTCCCATTGTATAGTTGATTTTAATTCCAGGGGAACTGACCTCCGGCAATTCGATGACACGGTGCAAGGGTTCATTGTGAAACGCAGTGGTAAACTTGTAGCGCTTAATTTGTTCGCTTCCAAGAACAACCTTTACGCCATACCATCGCTCCAGCAGTCCGGCAAGTTCGGTCATCGGCGTATCATCCAGGATCATGATATTCTGATGCCAGGCAATGTACTTTTCAACATTCGTCTTTTCCTGGGTGACCACGTTATCCTTTTTGTGAAATTCGAGCAAATCATTGGGTTCAAGTTCGCGGTATACCTCGTTTCCATCCTCGCCCGGAAAGCGGAATTTCACTTTTCCTTCTTTCAAAGCGACCTGGATTTGTTCGCTGTCCGGCCAGGCGTTCACGTTAAACTGCGTTCCCAACACTTCCACGCTGGCATTTCCGGAACGAACCACGAAGGGTGCCCGGTCGTTTTTCACGACATCGAGAAATGCTTCGCCGGAGAGTTCCACTTCTCTGTTTTCGCGGATAAAGGGAATCCGGTATCGCAGTTGACTACCCGCGTTCAGCCACAAGCTGGTACCATCGGGCAGCACCACATGCGAACGCATGCCAACCGGACTGTGAATTTCCTGCCAGGTCATTTCATTTTCGGCAATTGCAGCCGGCGTTTTTCCATGATTCTCCTGAAAAAAGAGGTTCCAGATTGTCAATGCCAGTAATGGCAACGTCAGAACCGCCGCAACACGGGTAAGGGTGGTAAAAATGTTGTAACTTTTCACTTCCCGGTTGATTTTGATGCTCACGTTCTGATAAGCTTTATCAACATCCACCAGGGCAGTCTGATCCATTAATTTTGCCGCTTCCAGCCTTTTCTCAAAAGGAGACAACCCCTTCCGACAGGCAATAAAATCATTAAAATCGGATTCAGATTTTTTTATGTGGATTTTATTTTTCATTTACTTTTTAGTCTCCTGATCACCAAATTTAGTCTGCTTTGTCTATAACACAGTCGTGAAGGCGTAAACACGTATAAGAAATTGAAAAACCTGTGACGGTGTTTCCGGGGATTGCCAAAACTTGTTTTTTGGAGGGGAATTTCTAAATTTGTTGCCATGGCTGTCATCAACGGAATCAAGGAAGAGATTTTAATACAGCGACTCATTAACAGTGAAGAGACTGCCTTTGAGTTGCTGTTTCGTTTCTATTATCCTCGGTTAGTCACGTTTGCCTCCCAGATTGTCCTTGATCCGGATGCCGCAGAAGAACTCGTTGAAGACTTTTTTGTGAAATTCTGGTCTGACAGGAAGAAAATTAAAGAATCGGGATCACTTAAAAGCTATTTTTTCATCTGTATCAAAAATAGGGCATTGAATTACTTGAAAAACGAAAAAATCAGCAAAAAGGTCCTGGAAGAACTCAGGTTCATGATTG
>CAZOYZ010000589.1:2601-3334 GCA_964584045.1 uncultured Prolixibacteraceae bacterium
CGGATTTATCAACCTGATTTATTTTTGCAGGATCAAATTAACGCAGTATTTCAGAAACTTCAGCCCCGCACACACGAGATTTTCACGTTAAGCCGGTTTAACGGGTTATCGAACGATGATATCGCAAAACGTCTCAATATCTCCAAGCGCACCGTGGAAACCCAGATTTCCAATGCGCTGAAAATTTTGCGCGAAGAGTTCAGGGATTATCCGATTTCGCCATTTTAGGATCGGAAATTCAACCCGGGTGAACCATCCGCAATTCTGCATTTTTACATCCCCTGGGCACCGTTTTCCAGGAAACTGCGTCTCGCTGCCGGCATTCGGGTCTCCAAAAAGTCATTTCCCTGTACGTGTTTCCTCCCTCACGATTGTGTTAGTACTAAACCCGGCTGTTCCGGTTCATTGAACCAAAAACGATCTTTAAAATGAAACGAATTTTCAAATCCCTTATTTTTTTTGTGCTATTCGCCTTTGGCTTTCATTCCTGTGAAAAAGGCCCGGATGCCGATGCCATTGTGATCGAGAACCTTGAATTCAGGCTGGTTATCGGTCGCGATGCGCGTGCCCTAAGCCTTTTGCATAACCCATCAGGGCAGGAATGCCTGCAAAAAGGCGTTTCCACGCCGGTATTCTCATTGACCCAATTCCGCCCGTATGACAATGAAAACTTTCTCACTTATCCGGCGAAGCCGAAAACGTTTGATGCCGACACTGTTTACCGGGTCGGAGA
>CAZOYZ010000590.1:0-1660 GCA_964584045.1 uncultured Prolixibacteraceae bacterium
ATACAAAAGATTCCTGATTTTATCTCCGGAGCGATCATAAAGTATCCTGATTCCCTTTGAGGTGAAAAACAGAAACGGGTCTGTCGGAAATTCCGGGTTCGCCCGGCTGCACCCGGCGATCAGGTCAGATCGATGATCGTAATTTCGGGCAGGATCCCTAAACGGCCCTGGTAACCAATAAAGCCAAACCCGCGGTTCACATACAGGTATTGACGTCCCTCCCGGTACAGGCCGGCCCACTGTTTGTACATGTATTGAACCGGACTCCATTTAAATCCCGGCACCTCAATGCCGAACTGCATGCCATGGGTATGTCCGCTCAGGGTAAGTGCAATATCGGGATACTCTTTGCGCACTTCCGCATCCCAATGTGAAGGATCATGACTCATTAGCAGCTTAAAAAGAGCAGGTTCGAGCCCCGACATGGCTTTTTTTAAGTTACCGTACTTTGTAAATGCCCTGGCTCCCCAGTTTTCCACCCCTACAAGGGCAATCTTCTCCTGTTCCCGTTCGAGAATTACATGCTCATTCATCAGCAACCGCCATCCCATTGCCGCATGATACCGCTTTAACTGCTCCAGATTCTCCCTTTTTGCCTCTGTTGACGGCCAGGATACATAGTCACCATAATCATGGTTCCCCAACACGGAATAGATCCCCAGAGGAGCCTTTAATTGTTTAAAAATACCGATATAAGGCACGATTTCAGTGGCCAGATCATTGACAAGATCCCCTGTAAACAAAATCAGGTCAGGCTTTTCACGCATCATTGCTTCTATGCCTTCCGCCACGGCATCCGCATTGCCGAAGCTTCCTGAGTGAATGTCCGAAATCTGCGCGATCTTCATTCCTTTAAACGCTTCGGGCAAATCCTCCAACGGCATCTGCACCCTTCTTATTTTATAGCGGTACCGGTTGACCATCCCGTATGCCAGTCCGGTTGTCAGTAACCCACCTAATAAAAGGGCGGTATGTGAAATAAACTGTGACCGGCTTACCGCACCGGCTCCTCCTTTCACCATCTCTGTCTTGCCTTCTATGAAAAAAAACATGGACTTGCTCATCCATTTCAACACCAGGAAAATATCTCCGACCGCCATGATCGCTGAAATTAAAAATTTTCCAAGGAAGAGGCCGATAAAAAAATTGACCGTCAATTTCAGTGTATCCGACGGCCAGGGACCGGACCTCCAGTGAAAGAAAGAGTAAACGCTCAGGAAGACACCCGTGGTCAATAATACGTAAGTGATATACAGAACGACATGCCATCCGTGATCCAGACTACGGATCGAGGTCCTTAATGCGATAAAAGAATAATATTCTATGACCAGAAAAATTGTTCCTATGATCAAAAATTGCTTCATGTTTTTAACTTTATGTCTCCCGCAAACATCCTTTTCCCGCGCCGGTTCAGGAAAACTTCCGGACAAATTTAACCGACTGCCGGCAATCCGCCAATCCGGTGCGGTCACAAAATGTTAAACTTTGTTATTCCTGTTGTCTAACATGATCATCTTCATCGGTTTATTTCGTAAAATTCAGGAATTTTAATCCGAAAATCAGATCAGCCATGAGACAAATCATCGTATTAACCGTATTTGCAGCTTTTTGTTTTGTTCCTGCCTTTGGCCAGAAGGAAAAACCGGCCGCAACCGATACC
>CAZOYZ010000590.1:1760-3308 GCA_964584045.1 uncultured Prolixibacteraceae bacterium
TTTTCCTGTCAGTCGCATAGGCTGCAAAGAAACCCCACGCTTTGCGCGGACCGGAAATATTGGTTGGAATATTGGCCGGATTGCCGCCAAACGGATCGGAACCCCAGAATTCCCACAGCGCATCGTTGATGTACTTGTAATATTCATGAGGGATGTGGGAAGTTTCCAGCGTAATATGATCACCATCCTTCACTTTATACTGCTCGATTTCCTGGTCCAGATAGATCACCGGCTCGTCCTCGACCCGTTGTCCGTTGAAAAGCCTGTCGTCCGTGAAGCTCCATTCGTCGAGCGAGTCAGTGACCATGACCTGGTTAATGCGGGCCCTGTAAAGATAGGCATCATTGGGAGACGGCGGTTCCTGTGAATAATAGCTGATCTGCAACACATCGGTATAAAACTTATGCACCACGGCAACACGGATCGAATCGACCACAGGCAACGACGGCATGGTACTTTCGGAGGTATAGACCTCTGCTTCCCCGTCTTCATCACTATCGACTCCTGAAATGGTCAACTTGTAAGTTTTTCCGGGGATCCCGAAGAAACCGGGTGTGGTTTTGAACAATCCTTTCTCATGCTCATCTTCAGTTAACGGATACGTTTCAGTCCCATCCGAAACCGATACCACGGCATTTTCAACCTCATCCCCTCCCGTTTGATAATAATCGGTCGTATAGCTTAATTTTATCCACTGCGTGGTGGTGTCGCTCGTGATCTGGCCTTCAACCACAAGCATACGTGTTCCGTGGCTCTTGAGGGGAAGATCAATTTCTTCGGTGCAGGCTGCAAAAAACAAGGCTGCAAAAACGAAATACAGATATTTCTTCATCGTGATCAGAATTTTAAATTGTAGGTGATTGAAGGGACAAACGTGAACAAATACAGGTTTTTGGCTTTCATCACATCCGGATGATCTTCGTCCTGCTCAAACTCGATCGCCCAGGTGTTATGGCGCCCGTATGCATTATACAGCGAGAAGCTCAGTTCCCGTTCCACCTTGCCCCAGTTACGCAGTTTGTGCGTGTATGCAAGATCAAGTCGGTGATAGGCAGGGAATCGCTCCGAATTCCGGTCTGAATAAACCGGAAGTACCACATTCCCGTATTCCATTCGTCCCACGGGGAAAGTGGCAGGTTGTCCCGATGCATAGACCCAGTTCACCCCAAAACTGTTCTTTTTATTATGTTGATAATTCAGGACCACATTCACGGCATGAGGCTTTTCAAAGGGTGATGTAAACCACTCGTCCTCCGCAACTTCATCGATTTTGCGTTCGGAGTGCGTATAGGTATAACTCACCCATCCGCTGATCCTCCTGAAATTAAGCATGGCCATCACTTCGGCTCCGTATGCATAGCTTTTCCCAAAGCGCAGCTCACCTTCCAGCTTCCGGTTGAAGTACAATTCCGGATGATCCTTGAAGTCAGTGGTATGCTGCATATTCTTGTAATAGATCTCAGCCGAAAGTTCCACCTTCCGGTCATCGAGAAAACGGTTATACCCGACCGACCATTGGTCGGAAATTTGCGGTTTTACATTCGGGCT
>CAZOYZ010000591.1:0-3299 GCA_964584045.1 uncultured Prolixibacteraceae bacterium
CATTATGACGACTTCATCCAATAATACCCGGATCATCGAAAAATACCTGCAGGGTGAAATGAGCCCTGCGGAGAAATTTCTGTTTGAAGCCCAGTTGCTGGTTCATCCCGGGCTGCGGATCGATGTGCATGCGCAGAAAACAGCATACGCCCTGGTCGGAATGTATCACCGCAAAAAGCTAAGAGAAGAACTTGAAGCCATCCATCGGCAAATTTTCAGCGATCCGGGAAAAGCAATTTATCAACAGCAGGTCTATCAACTTTTTAAACAGGAGGATATATGATCCAGGGAAATCTGATACCGATGGTCATCGACAATGCCGGTGACGGCGAACGCGCCTATGACATTTACAGCAGGCTGCTGAAGGAACGCATCATCTTTCTGGGAGGGCCGATCAACGATGCCGTAGCCAATGTGGTGGTCGCCCAGTTGCTGTACCTCAACAGTGTGGACAGTGCCCGCGGCATTGACCTGTACATTCACAGTCCGGGCGGAAGCGTCTATGCCGGGCTGGCTATTTATGATACCATGAAGATGATGTCGGCGCCCGTTTCAACCTATTCGGTAGGATTCACCGGAAGCATGGGGACCTTCCTGCTCAGTTCAGGCGAAAAAGGCAAACGCTTTGCCCTTCCCCACTCCACCATCCACATGCATCCCACCGGCGGAGGAACGCAGGGATACACCGAAGATGTACGCATTGCCACGCGCGAGCAGGAACGGCTGCAGACCCAGATCTTTCATCTCATGGGCAGGCAAACCGGCCATAACTGGAAAGAAATCGAAGAGTTTTTCCTGCGCGACAAATTTATGAACGCCCATGAAGCCCGTGAATTCGGACTGATCGACGAAGTGATCGACGATGTTGGTGACGTCATCGTCCTCGACAATCCCGACAGCCAGGTCAGTCTGATCGGAAACTCCACCCGGAAAAGACTGAACTAATTTGAGCGGTTATCCCGTCGCCAAAACATCAAAACGGATGAAAATGTCATAACTTTACAATTATTTTATAAAGCATTATGACACCCTGGAAAGTAAGCTGTTTCTTTTGCCTTTTCGCGTTCTGTTCATGCGCCACCCGGCATAAACCGATCGCCGGCATTCGCGACTGGCCCTTTCAAACAAGTCAGTTCGACACGGTACTTGATTTCAGCTACACGGACCAGGTACTGGAGCGGACGGGCAACAAGCGCGCCGGCCGCTGGGCCAGGAGAAAAAACATCGAGGTGATCGCTGTAAAAGTGATAAACAACGGCGAACGGCCGATCCACGGTACTCAGTTGCAGCTCTTCGATGGTGACAAACCGATCGAAATCGTGCAGAATGAATGGCTTGCCCGGAAAATTCGGCAGCGCCATTCACCCGGTTTGTTCCTGACAATCCCGTTCATGATGATCGAATCGATTTTCTGGAACGAGCTCGAAGAAGATGACGATGATCGTTACAACGATGTTTATCTGGACGAAGATCCACCATTAATCTCCGCGATCGTTGCAGATTCAGAGGAAAAGAAGCGCAAAACGGCCAACTTCAACTTAAGCAAAGAACTGAAGAAATTCCAGGTCAACTCCATGATCTATCGTCCGGGACAAGCGGTGTTTGGCGTCATCGGAATCCGCACCCGTAAGTCCCTTCAACAACTGCACTGGGTAATCGTACCAACCGACCTGGAAATCACGGGGCATCCCGGCGAGTCCAGGTGAGCGAATTACCTGAAGGACTCATGGTGTTTACCTTTTTTTTAGTTTTTTGTATTTACTTTACGTTCAATTTTCTATTTTAGTCACGATGAATTGATCCTGATAACAAACTGCATCAAACGGGTTTATGGAGAGGTCGGAGAAAGCGTTTTTAGCGGAAATCGCTGCGTTAAAAGCGGAATTGAAAGAATTGAAGGAGATGCATGCCGGGGAAATCCTGGTCAGGAAGCAGACTGAACTCACCCTGAGAGAAAAAGCAGATCTTTACGATAGCTTTGTAGATGTGTCGCCCGATACCATTGTGATTACCGATCTGACCGGCATTGTCCTCTTCTCATCGAAGAATGGGCAGAGCATGTTTGGCTTTAAAGATCAAACCGAAGCATACGGGACATCTGTCCTGTGTTATGTCGATCCCACTGAACATGAAAAAGTTCTGGAAGGTTTGCGTCTCCGCCTGAGTGGAAAATCTTTAGCTCCAATGGAATACACCGGACTGAAACGAGACGGATCAACCTTATTCATCGAGATCAACGGTGAAATTATCCGGGATGAGCAAGGCAAACCGGAAAAACTACTCTACATCATCCGCGATATATCAAAACGGAAAAAAGCCGAAACAGAGCTTCAGCAAAGTGAGTACCGGTTTCATTCCACCCTGGAGAACATGCTGGAGGGATGTCAGATCATCGGGTTTGACTGGAAATACGTGTTTGTAAACAACGCTGCAGCAAGACATGCCCGCGTGCCTGCAGAAAAACTGCTCAACCACACCATGCAGGAAATGTTTCCGGGAATCGAACAGACCGAAATGTTTCAAAAATTGGCATCCTGCATGGTTGACCGGGTTATTCAGAACTTTGAGAATGAATTTGTCTATCCGGATGGTTCCACTGCCTGGTTCGACCTCCGCGTACAACCAACGTCAGAAGGAATATTCATTCTTACCATCGACATGACTGAACGGAAAGCCTATGAGCAAAAAATACATGAGCTCAACGCTAATTTGGAACAGGAAATCAAAGAGACCATTCAGGCCAGGGACAGGGCAGAAGAAAGTGACCGGCTAAAATCGGCATTTCTGGCCAATATGAGCCATGAAATCAGAACACCCTTGAACGCAATCCTGGGCTTTACGCAAATTCTGAATACTGACAATGGTATCCCGGCAAAACAAAGGGAGGAATATTTGTCAATTATCAATCAAAACTCAGAAAGCCTTCAGCAAATCATCAACGATGTGCTGGATATTTCGAAACTCGAAACACGCCAGTTGGTCATAACGAAAAGGCGTTGTGAAGTCTCTGCCGTATTGGGAGAGCTGGAAACTGTTTTCCGTAATAAAATAATAGCCCTGGGAAGAGATCACGTAAAGCTGTCTCATCAATTACCCCCACAACCGGTGTGGTTGGATACTGACAAAATCCGGTTGACTCAGATCTTTACCAACTTGTTGAATAATTCGGTTAAGTTCACCAATCAGGGAGAAATCAGCTTTGGCTTTTCAGGGATCTTTGACGGAAAAATCGGCTTCTTTGTAGAAGACACCGGAATTGGCATTAAGGCAGAACACCGGTCGGCCATTTTTGAACGGTT
>CAZOYZ010000592.1:0-3297 GCA_964584045.1 uncultured Prolixibacteraceae bacterium
GAAGAATACATTATTTCAGCGCGTAAAAATATCGAAATAACGTAAATGTTGCTAAATACGGAAAAACTTTTTTATACGCTTCACGTACTCTGCACTGCTGGATTCCTGGATGGTCGTCATTCGCCGATTTATTTCTGTAAACTTAACAGTTTTCCGTGAATTTGGATTGATTGATCTTGCTGTCGATGTCGTCGGTTACAGCGCAATCTTTCGCACCTTTGTGCTGATATAACCGGGGATTGCGTTAACTTTGGACTGCCAGGTATGGAAGCCGCGGTCTCCGCCCGGGTTGATGTTTATATTGGAATCGAAGCGTAGCGGAGATCCGCCAGGTGAATCGAGCTTGCGGGATCCGCGCAGCGAGTCGAAGATCCACGAGGTGAATTGAACGGAGTGAAATCCATGTAATGAATCGAGCTTGCGGGATCCGCGAAGCGAATTCCATGCGTCGGTGTCCTTTAAAAAAATAATGAACTTTAGTACGCAGATTATACGTAGTTAATTTGATACATATGAAAGCAAAAACACTTATTACAGGACTGGCTCTGCTCGTACTGGCAGGCTGTGCCGAGATGCAACAGGTAGTCAAGGGCGTTTATGGCGATCAGCTTCCGCTGACTCAGGCTGAGATTATCGCCGGACTGAAGCAGGCGCTTTCGGTGGGAGTCGACAGTTCAGTGGGCAGACTGGCCATTGCCGACGGTTACCTGAAGGATCAGGCCGTTAAAATACTTCTTCCGCCTGAAGCGGAGGTGATCACCAGCAATCTGAGCAAGCTCCCCGGCGGACAGCAACTGGTTGACCGGGTTGTTACAAGTATTAACCGGGCTGCATCCGACGCTGCCAAAGAAGCATCGCCTATCATCCTGAACAGCATCCGGAATATGACCATTCAGGACGCCGCGGGAATCCTGAAAGGAGGCGACCATGCGGCTACCGATTTTTTGAAACGAACCAGCTACGATGCACTGGTCGGCTTATATCGTCCCAAAATACAAGGGTCGCTGAACGAAAAACTCCTGGGCAATCTTTCCGCCCAGCAATCCTGGAACGAACTGACCGGCAAATGGAATACCATTGCCAGATCGGCAATCGGGCAGATGACCAGCCTGAAAACTGTGGAGACCGACCTCAGCGCTTATCTGACGAAAAGAGCACTCGACGGACTGTTCCTCAAAATTGCGGATACAGAAAAGAACATTCGTCAGGATCCCGCCGCACGGGTCACCAACCTGCTGAAACGGGTGTTTTCAAGGCAGTAGCCGGTCCCCTGCTCAGGCAATCGCGGGCAGGTTCGTCCGGCAACGTCTGTGATTTCGAATTTCAATCCGAAAGAATCTGTCTGATCACTGAAAAGCGGCGAAAGGCTTAATTGATTACCTTTGAAAACAGAATCGATACCATCTGTATGAAACGAGGATGTTGCGCTGCAGGGCCCGGGTTTGTGATAATAATTTTCGGCATCATGGGAATTGGAGCGAAGCGGAAATCCGCGAAGCGAATTCCATACGACCATTAAAAAGCAAATTATTAACGTATGAAGAAAAAGAACATTTTGCAATCAGCGCCTTGTTATCTTCTTTTGGTCGTTTTTGTTGTTTTTGGCTGTAAGAGCGCCAATAAACCCACCGCTGAGCAGGTGGCTACAGCCGATGGATTTGTTCCGATCTTTGACGGCAAAACGCTCAGCAACTGGGAAGGAGATCCGGCATACTGGCGCGTTGAAAACGGGTGCCTGACAGGAGAAGTTACACCAACCACCCTCCTCGACCGCAATACTTTCGTTATCTGGAAGGGAGGAGCACCAAAAGATTTTGAATTGAAGCTGGAATTCAGGATTTCGAAGAGCGGGAACAGCGGCGTCAATTACCGGAGCGAACCAATCGACACGATTTCCTTTGCGTTGAAAGGTTACCAGTGTGACATCGACGGGCAAAACCGCTATACCGGCCAGAACTACGAAGAGCGGAAACGCACCACCCTGGCTTACCGCGGACAGAAGGTAATTGTAAACGTTCAGGCCAATCCGGAATCGCCAGGCTCATTGAAAAGCAATATTCAAAATAATGCATGGCAAAGTGTTGAGGTAACCGGATCGCTGGGTGAGCCCGACTCGCTTAATACGTATATTTATGACGAAGACTGGAATACCTGTCATCTTGTGGTCAACGGAAACCACATGCAACATTACATCAACGACGTACTCATGAGCGATGTGACCGACAATGACAGCATTAACCGGAGCTTCTCGGGTCTGATTGGCGTACAGGTCCATGTAGGTCCGCCAATGAAGGTGGAATACCGGAATATCCGTTTAAAGGAACTTAAGCAGGATCAGTAACATGAACGGGCGCTTATTCGGCTCTAATTCATATATTTGATAAAAATTTGGTAATCATGGAATCTGTTAGAATTGATATATTAAATCCAAAAGCTAAATCAATCCTTAAGAATTTGGCTGATCTTGACCTCATAAGAATTAGGAAAGATAGAGGGAAGTCAGAATTTAAAGAACTTCTGGATAGATTAAGAATTCATTCTGATGAGGCACCTTCATTGGGCGAGATAACTGCAGAAGTTGAATCTGTTCGGAGAACTCGCTATGAGAAGTAAGAAAATAATCCTTGATACCAATCTTATTTGAAATTGATAAAAGTTTCTATTGAGATAGCCGAATGCCGCGGTCATTGTTCATGCCGGCCCTCCGGATACTGTTTGAGATAAGTTTCAGTATTTTGAGTTTCAAATCAAAGAAAATAAATCTTTTTATTTGAAAAGACAGAAAGATGAGTAAACTTTGCATGGCAAAACTTTCTGAGAGAGTAATGCCTGGTTGATCAATTTTCATCTAACGGACGTATCATCAGATCTATGAAAGCAATCCTCAAACTGATAATTAAAGCATAATTAGCCTCAGAAATCGAAAGGTTAATTTCCGGGATATGTTTCCGGGAATGATTGACGTTGTCAAAAAATCAAAAATTTAGTACGCTCAGCACACATCGCTGAAGAGGGTGCATTATTTTCCATTAAAAAGTAAAAATATGTTCGATATAAGAAAAATACAGGAACAGGCGATCTATAAAGCAGTCCGCTCCGAGAGTGACAATGATACCGCCCGGTCGGTTGTAGCCGGGAGTGGGGAAGACAATCCTACCTGGGTGAAAAATGCAATGAGACGGTTGGAAGAAAGGTTCGATATCTCCACCGTGAAAAAAATCAGGATGAACTGCCAGTGCGGTTATGGGATGGATGAGAAATTAGCCCTGGTAAAAGAGCTGATGGCATCGTCTTCCA
>CAZOYZ010000593.1:0-3289 GCA_964584045.1 uncultured Prolixibacteraceae bacterium
GGATTTCCTCGTCCATGAAAAACGGGAAAGGAAATCTTGGCCTGAACATATACGCGCAACGCCTCTCCGACGACGCACTCGATGAAACAGGCGAAGGAAACTCGAAAAGTGAGGTAAAAAATAAAGATGGAATTTCCGACCGGGTGGAATCGAAACTAACCAACGCCGGCTTTGATCTTTACCTGGAACATCCATTCTTCGCCCGCGACAGGTTGATTATACGCGGAAAATCGGTTTTTGAGAATCGTGCCGGGGGTACCATGACCGACAATTATTACATGAACCCGCTCACCGACGGAACCGAAAATATCACGACCGACCGTTATGAGACGGACCTCCAATACACCGCAAAAATAAAAACCGACTCGGAGCTGAATTTTTCTCTCGCGTATGTAAACCATAAGCGAAAGGCCACAAACGATTCGTTTCTTGGCGACTACATGGATACACACGATGACGAAGTACCCGACTTAAGGATCATGCGACCTTACATCGCAGGTGAAGATACCTGGACCTCCACCCTCAGCATCAGCTCCCGCTGGGGAAAACACAGTTTCCTGCTTGGAACGCAGGCATATTTCGACAAACTGGAAGAATCGGGCATGTACGTGGTGGTTGACGATGAAAGCAATTATTACGGTGAACCTTACAAATCGATCGCCGACAAATCCGCTCACGAGTTTGGTGCATTTATTCAGGACGAATGGGCTTTGACAAACAAATTAATGGCGGTACCCGGTATTCGTATTGACTACCATCATTCTGAAGAAGAATACAAGACCGACCAACAGGTTTTTGCATCGGCCAATTTCCCTAAAACCGACTTCGACGAAACGAGCATCAACCCGCGCATGGCGCTCAAATATGAGTTGTCGCCGCGGGTCACCTTACGGGCTTCTGCCGGATCGGGATTCCGCGCTCCCTATGGGTTTTCGGAAGATCTTCATCTATGCAGCGGTTCGCCACGGGTATGGAAATCATCTGATCTGGATCCGGAGAAATCGGTCAGCTATAACCTGTCGGCCGACTATTACGGAAATCGTATCCGGGTCAGTGCAAACCTCTTCCGAACCAACTTAAAAGACAAAATCGGTTTTACCGATGCCGACAAGCAGGTCGCTGCATTGGGATACGATTATCAATGGCGGAATATTGACGATGCATTTGTTCAGGGAGTCGAGCTGTCGGTCATGGCCAACCTGGCCAAATCGCTCGATCTGGGTGTCGATTTTACAGTGAACCAGGGCGAATATGACCATGTCCGCGAAGACTGGGCGGGAACTCCTTATGAAAAAGACAGCAAATATATTTCCCGGTTTCCCTCAACCACCGGCAATGTCAAACTGGAATATACGCCCGGGAAGTGGAACTTCAGCCTGACAGGCAGTTACCAGGGACAGATGTACATCGATTACTACAACGAAGAGAATAACCCGGAAGTCGGCGACCTGTCAAAAATTAAGAAAACCGATCCGTACATGTTGTTTAATGCCCGTGTTTCGAAAAAGATCAAACGATTTAAGCTGTACACTGGCGTGAATAATATTTTCAATTACGTGCAGGACGAAAAACACCTGGACGACGCCGCATTCATGTACGCGCCTGTTTTCGGGACGCTGGTCTATGGGGGAGTCTCCATTCAGCTAATACAATAACTTTCAATCCAGGAGAAACAGTTTTTCCCTTTTGAATGGACAGCAGATGGTTGATACGTGAAACGTCCGCTGTTCATTCATCTGCATATAATCAGGATCCCTGCATTTTCTCTTCAAAGGTAATTTCTATAAATTCGGCAGGACGGCTAACGGCCACCAGAATCGTCACCCGTAGTATTCCATCGAGAATGTCTTCTGGGGTCATCGTCTCCCCCAGACCCACGTAAATCTGGCGGGCATCTTCCGGCGATGCTCCGAAAAGACCTCCACGTTTCCAAACCCCGGTCAGGAAATCAGAGATCATACTTTTCACTTTCACCCAGGTACTGGCAACATTCGGCTCAAAAACAAAGCCTTTACAGGCCATTTTGATCGACTCTTCCAACATAATCACCGTTCTCCTGACGTTGATGTACCTCCAGTCCAACGAATGAGCATCCAAGGTGCGCGTGCCCCACACCAATATCCCTTCACCGGTGAAAAAACGGATGGCATTCACTGATTTTCCATCGGGCGGGATATTCAGGTCCTCCTGATCGTCGGCACTAAGATTAATGGAAGGCGAAACTACCATATTCAGGGTTACATTGGCAGGCGCTTTCCAAATACCGCGGGTATGGTCAATCATCGTGTAAACACCAGCCATCGCCGGCCCCGGAGGCAACAAATTGAGTTTTTCTTTCATGGCCAGGATGATCGATTTAAACACGGGGCTGCTTACCCAAAGTATGTTGTTCACATCCGACTTTTCTCGGTCAGAAAGATCGCCTTTTGTCATCGCGTCAATCCTTTCCGAAACAGCTTTCCTCTTACTGTCTTCCATCTCCCGCCCCTCGGAAATCAGTTCTTCGCGGAGTATCGACTGAAGAAAAGTTTTATTGGAAATATGGAGATAACTCAAACTATCGTTCTGAAAAACAGATGTATTGAGCCATGGATAATAGGCTGCCGCGAAATCCAGAAACTGAACACCGATTTTACTCCTGAAACCGGAAATCACGTCGCCCGAAGTCCCCTCTCGGTTTTTATCACCTTCATAAATATCCAGAATGGCGAAACGATTTCGCATTTTTCCACCGCAATGGTTGAGCATGGCCATTTGAACATGAGCGCTGTCTTCAGCATCAGGTAAAAGCACTGTTTCAGGAATAACGAGCATGGTGGGCTCCTGTTCCTGTTCCAGTTTTTCAATCCCGGCAATCATCCGATCCTGCGAAACACCCGCTTGATAGTCCCCGACAGAAACCACGTAGCAAACGCCCCCGCCATTGGCATAAAACAGGAGCATACTGGCATACAGTAAGTACTTTCCGCCTGTTTGTTCCAACTTGTATTTTTTATCATTGAACCCAAAAGCGGACTCATCGCAGGAGTCTTCCGAAAGCGCTGTTATTGAAAACAGCGGACAGGGAGCTCCTCCAAAAAAACGATGAAACTCTGCCAGTGAAGTAATTCGCCATGGCTTGTTCAATAACGATTGGTTGTCGTGGTTTGCCCGCTCGGTATACCCGACAAAAGCAGGTACGGCAGTAGCAACTTCGACTACTGACCTGGGAAAGTCATTTTGTTCGACAATATAAACGCCGGGTGTTTTCATGCCAGACATAACATTGATTTATTCGTGAAAGACTAAA
>CAZOYZ010000594.1:0-3282 GCA_964584045.1 uncultured Prolixibacteraceae bacterium
AAACATTAAATGCAAGAAGAATTCCCGTAGTTCCGGCATATGCCTTTAAGGTAATACCATTTAATTCCTTTCTGACTCTCATGATCTACCGGATTAAAGTTGGATGGACAACCTGCTGAACAATTTTCTCAAGCTCCCCTTCGTCAGGAGGTATTTCCTTATCTTTCCCGTAAGGACATCCGTCCGGGAAGTGCCAAAGTCCGTTTGAACAAAACTGACACGAGGCCTCTGCACGTTTCAGACGATTGATCGATGGATCAAACTCAAGACGGCCTGCATGATATTCCTGATCCAGTACCTGCGCTAACATTAAAATCGGGTCGTAATAATAGGCCATAAGCACGCTCCATGCAGATCTGCTCAATTTCTCCTTTATCGGATCTTCCGGACCATAGATCCGTACAGGGATAATGTCATTCCAGTCATTGCCTTTAATTCGCTTTTCTTCTTTAAGGATGCCGGCATCTTCCGGAAAATCACCTTCAAAAGCTTTCCATGCTGCCTGAGACAATCGCGATTGCTGTACAAAATTATCTGAATATGAAAAGTGAGGGGCGAGGACAATCCTTGATTTCAGTTCATACTCCCCAATCCGGATATGAAGAAACTTTTCACGTTCGGTTGTTTCCTTCAAAAGCTGATAGGTCTCTTTGACCACGGATAAGGTGTTGCCTTCACCATCAGTGGTGTAATCCAGATAATCAAAGTCCTTCAGAAAAGGTGCAAATACCTGGGCAAACATCTCCAGCGAGCTTCCTCCGACGATCACAATAACTGCCGGTTTGCTCTGTACCAGTTGCGACACCAGAAAAGCACCATCAATCACACAGTTTTGCGTTATTCTTGCAGTAGGAATATCATACTTTGTACTCCAGCCAGGTGAGGCACATGCGATCATATCGTGCTGTGCCACATCTTCTGCAATAGACAAAGGGGCATTGATCAAGGGTTCTCCAACAAGTTTTTTGAAAGCTTCCAACACGTCAACAAAACGCTGATAATAACCCGTACTGTTCGCAAAAATCTGAACATTTTCTTGCTGTAAGCCACTAATTTTTCCGCCGATGAGATCACCTGCCCTGAATCCGGGTTTCCCGGTATCTGCACTGTAGCTTTGGTTGACCAGAACCACAAAGCGCAGATTCTCAGTCCAGGCCACTTCGATTTCCCGGTCAGTCGTTTCACCTGCGTACCGGATCGTTAACAGCAGCCACCGGTGATCTGAACACCGGCCGGCTCCCAGTAACCAGCCATCTTTCTCAGCAATAATCTCTGTTCCCGGTACAACATTCTGTTTGATGAAGCCGGGATCCAGACTTTCCTGGTAGACATTGTGATACCTGTAATAATAGGCATACCGGGCATTTTTATCAAAATTTGGATAACTCCACCGCGCTCCGGAAGTACCTGGAAAGTAAGAAGTCATATTCGGATTTATGCCTATCGTCATGATTGGGGCCTTTCTGCAGCCA
The DNA here is from genome assembly GCA_964584045.1 of uncultured Prolixibacteraceae bacterium. Taxonomy (GTDB): domain Bacteria; phylum Bacteroidota; class Bacteroidia; order Bacteroidales; family Prolixibacteraceae; genus JBCFBK01. The sequence continues at coordinate 1,473 of CAZOYZ010000594.1, forward strand.
TGCATAATCCCCGGGTCGATCTGCCCCTGTCCGCAAGCCCTGCCTTTTAAAAATGGCTTAGTGACGTTTTCCGTGGTCTGTTGCTGATTTCTGACTTCGACCGGAAAATCTTCGTTCCAGTCATACACGGGAAAATTCCCGTAAGGAAGAATTCCTCCCCAAAACCACTGGCATACCTTGCAATTCCGGACGTCGGCTACCAGTTTTACTTCTAATGGTGTGCTCATTTTTTTGAAATCTTAGAATTGGTATAATCTGAAACGATAAAACCGGACACTGTTCCCAGGCGGAGGATTGCTCCCTTTATTCCAGTGTTTGGCAGCAAGACGGATATAGACATCTTCCGACATATTTTGAACAAGCATGGCCCCTGAACAAACCCATGCGTGGTTATATTTATCCCTGTAATAGGTTGTAAAAACCGATCCGTTCCGGATTAACCGCAACGATCCTTCCGGATTGTCGGCATCGCCATTTCCCACGTCGCGCCCATACTTGTTGTACATGTTCACGGAAGCAGCTTCCCAGTTCGCATCAACTTTTGTCAGGTTAAACCCGTTATTCCAGCCACATCTGAACCCATCATCCTCATCACGTTCACTGCTGGCGTACGGAGGTGCACCATGTACATCAAAAGTCAGATTAACATTGCGTGTATTCAGGTCTGAATTGTCTATATGGTGATAACCCGGATCGATGCAAATGGCGGCCATTTCGAAGGTTGTTCCCTGCCTGGGATTCCCTACGTAAAAACTGACCTGCGCATCAAAACGCCCATGCAGTGGGATCAGGCAAACGGCTGCGGCCCCTGAATAGCTTCCCCCGTCAATAATGTCAATACACAGGCCGTCATTTTGCGAAATAACCGTGTCCTGATTGATATGGGAATAACCGGCAGCCCAGAGCTTCTGATCCACCGATTTTCCGGCAAAATCATCCTGTACAATTAAGGCAGAAGGTGTAAGTCCTTCGACTGTTGGAAGTGTACCGGCGGCCATGATGCCTTCAACCTTATCGACTGACTGAATGGCCTTAAAATATGCGGGCTTCGGTGCGAAGGGCATTGTCCTTGACTCCAGTATTAAAGGCACGTTGCTTTTAGCCAGATTCTCTTTAAACTCCGGAACAAATTCAATAATTCCATCACGGTTATGACAGGCATCATCCCAATCCAAACATAGGTTTTTCGCGTTCAGCTCTTCTGCAATTTTTAGCTGTTCAGAAGGATTTTGCCCTGGTGTTCCAATCAGAATATACTGACTGCAGGGATATTTACCGGCAATGTACCGGCATACGGGCTCCGCACCCAATAACTTCACCCGGTCCATCACACCATATTTCTTTAGTTCACCGATAGCTGCATCAACTAAGTCAAATTCACCGGAAGGAAGCAAAATCATCACGGTACACCTCCGGGCGAAGGAGATCAAAAGCTGACCGAGACGAAGGACCCGGATTGCCGGTTTCTTTGGCAGGTTTCCCTGCCAGGGATTATCTTGACTTGGATCACCGGTTGGTTGATTGTCGTTATCCAATGGCGTTGAACGAAATGCAAGACCAGCATCAAGCCTGCTGATCTCATTCCAGGTCATTTCTCTGACCGCCCGTTTATCACCGCAGGTTTGGTCAAATGTGTCATGGTTCGCGCATACGACAACTCCGTCTTTACTCAACCGTACTCCTGAAACAATGCCGCCGGCACCACCGCCAAGAGCGGCCAGAAAAGATGTTTCGGTATGCTCCGGTGCGGTAAGCGCATCACCACCAAAAGCATAAACAGTTTTTTTTGAGGATAAATTCATGGTCGTTG
>CAZOYZ010000595.1:0-3281 GCA_964584045.1 uncultured Prolixibacteraceae bacterium
TGTTCCGGTTCGAGATTGGCAAGAATTTTCAGTCTATGTATTATTTGATACAGGAATTGTAACCTCCTGTTCGATGATTGACACATCGAATCGAAATCATTGCATTTCAACCGATTCCGGGATCAGACTATTCCGGTGACATTTTTTTTGAAAGAATGTGAACACTATTTTAAAACCTTTTATTTTTGTAGTCATCCAAATGAAAAGATTCTGAATGGCCTCCGGGCATAAAACTGCTTCATGGACATACCGGACAACACATTGATTTTGCGGGTTGCCGATGGCGATTATGTAAGCTATAATCAATTGTTTGTGCGTTATTACAGCCGGTTATGTGCTTTTGTTTTCGAAATAACTGATGACTTTGCAGTGTCAGAAGATATTGTCCAGGAATTCTACATGAAGCTGTGGACAAACCGGGAACATCTTAAAATTTGCAAAAATGTGAGGGCCTATCTGTTTACGTCGTGCAGGAATCTGGCATTGAATTATATACGGGATGAGAATACCCGGAGGAACAACCTCGGTAGTTTTCCGGTAACAGAGGAGCCGGACGAAGAAAGTATTCTTGAACGGGAGGATTACCTGAACGCGCTGGAGCAGTGCATCGGACAGCTTCCTGAACGATGTAAACAAGTATTTCTCATGCACAAATTTGAGGGATTCTCTCAAAAAGAGATTTCAGAGAAACTGAACATCTCCGTTAAAACCATTAAAAACCAGATTTGGAAATCACTGCAATACCTTCGCGGGTGCCTTGGATAAATGACAGGTAAAAGATAGGACTTTTTTTTACCGGCCGTGTCATACAGGTAAAGCATCAGCATATGGAGGACAGTAAAAACATGGGAGAAAAGGTGGTTGATCAGCTTTCCGGTTCCGGGCAGTCCAGCCGGGAATTTGAAGAATGGCTTGCGACATCAGATGACAACAGGAATGCTTATCACGACTACAAAAGAATATGGGAAGGGACAAAAAAACTTGCTTCTGCCTGGCATTTCAAGCCTGAAGCAGCTTGGCGAAAAATAGACAGGCATCTCGCCGGGATCACTAAAACCGACCGTCAGATCCGCCGATTGAGTTACACCGTCATCGGTATGGCCGCTTCAATTTTGCTTTTGCTGGGATTTGCCTTTTATGACAGCCGGTTTTCCCTTTCCCCGGGAAAAATTGAGATCGTTACTGCGAATGGAAACCGTTCCGAAATGGTACTCCCGGACGGAACTCAGGTGAAGCTCAACGGAGGTTCAAGTCTTCAGTACCGTTTTGATAAACTCAGCAAAACCCGCGAGGTGAAATTTAACGGCGAGGCTTATTTTGATGTGGCAAAAAGCCATTCTCCGTTTGTGATTCTCAGTGACGACGGGATGAAACTAAAAGTGCTTGGCACCCGCTTCAACTATTCGGATTATTCGGATGAGAACGAAATAAAAACAACCCTGCTGGATGGGAAAATCGAACTTTCCGCCGGGTCCGGGGAGTCCTTGATGATGGTGCCCGGGCAAGTGGCTTCATTTAATAAAAAATCAAAGCAAATAGAATTGCTAAAGGAAATTCCCTCACATTCGTACGGATGGCTGGAAGACAAATTGTATATGGATAATATGTCGCTCGATGAGGTTTGTGCGAAACTGGAGCGCAGGTATGATGTTGAAATGAACTGCCAGCCGTTGGGTTTTGGGAAAAGTATTCACTACACAGGGGTACTTCAGGAAGAGACAATTGTTGCCGTACTCGATGCACTTTGCGAACTGAGTGCCATTCAATACAGTATGAAAGGGAAAAAAATACTGATCACGAAAAAGTAAGCGTATGAACTAAAAATAAGACGGGAAATGCAGTAACACTTCCCGTCTTTTTAGATAATCAACCGAATGCTGACAACATCCGGATTGTAGTGATTAACTGTTAAACATGACAAATTTATGAAAAAAAATGATGAATTGGGGGACCTGATAAGGAGTCTCCGAAAAATGATGCTTATGATGAAGCTGACAACGTTTTTACTGCTGATTTTTGTGATGCACATTTCTGCGTCGGTTTATTCCCAGCGGACCAAACTATCCATTGATATGCGGGGACAATCGATCAAAGAGGTTTTGCAAACAATTGAATCCCAGACCGACTTTCGGTTTATTTACGAAAATGAGAAGATTAATTTGGATTCAAAAGTAAACATTCAGGTCGAACAGAAAAGTGTGGAAGATATCCTGAAAATGCTGTTTGATGATCGGGGCATCCAATACTCGATCACGAGGAACAATCTGATCCTTATTAACCCGTCCGGTGAGTTGCCCATGATGATACAACAACCGAAAACCATTAGCGGCAAAGTCACCGACTCCTCGGGTAATCCTTTGCCTGGTGTAACGGTTATTATAAGAGGTAGTAACCAGGGGACTGTTACCGGCGCTGACGGTAGTTATTCCATTTCCAATGTACCTTCAGAAGCCATTCTTGTTTTCTCTTTTATCGGAATGAAAACACAGGAAATCCCTGTAGCCGGAAAAACTTTGATTAACGTAAAAATTGAAGAAGAAACCATTGGAATTGAAGAAGTGGTAGCGATCGGGTATGGAACTCAACGAAAAGTAGATTTAACAGGTTCTGTTTCGCAGGTGTCTTCTGATGAATTTGAAAGAGCGCCTGTTGCGGATGCTTTGCAGGCTATGCAGGGGAAAATCCCCGGTGTGCAGATCATTTCAAACTCAGGTGCGCCTGGTGCGACACAGGAAATCAGGATCAGAGGCGTACAGTCATGGGGCGCGTCAACGACTCCGCTTTATGTGATTGACGGGGTTATCATGGATAATCTGAACAGTGTGAATACGAACGACATTGAATCCATTTCAATTTTGAAAGACGCTGCGTCCAGCGCGATCTACGGGGCCAGGGCCGCAAATGGTGTCATTCTGATCACCACCAAAAGAGGAAGCACATCCGGGTTACCCACAATTGCTTTTCATGCTTACGCGGGAGTTCAGCAATATTCGGACCTGAAACCGAAGCTGCTGAATTCAACCCAGTGGCTGATGCTGGATAAAGAATCCTATATGAATGCCGGTGAAAGTGCCTATAATCAGTCACCTTACGGGACACAAAATCCGGTCGACCTGAGCATTTTTAACGATCGGAAAGGGAATTTAACGAATACAGACTGGCTTGATGTGATCGGACAGCCTGGCCGGGTGCAAAATTATGACTTATCGATCCGGGGGGGCAATGAAAAGTCAAACTATTATACCGGCGTCACCTATTTCAAGCAGGATGGACTGATCATG
>CAZOYZ010000596.1:0-3269 GCA_964584045.1 uncultured Prolixibacteraceae bacterium
CCGGGAAATTCTCAGGTGTACCTTTAATCCGGATCATGTTGAACTCCGTATCCGGTACAGCAACAGGCCTTCATCAGAGCCTGAGCTTTTGGAGGGCGCGGCTATAAAATGAAAAGTGAAGTTATTAATTGATTGCTTTACACGCGGGATAATTTTTAAGGCCTTGTGACTTTCTTTAATGCGGCAGGTACATTGAACAGATCGTAATCATGGGAATAAATCAGGTATTTGTTTAGCCATCGGGGACCGAATTTGTCCTTAAATTCCCGTTGTCCTTTGAAATGCGAAAAGGCCCTGATCTTTTCATAGGCAAACCTGATCGACCGTTCCGGAAAATCTTTCGCATCTTCAATGCCCGACATAGCTACAAACCCTAAATTAACAGACTGGAAACCTTCTGTTTTGAGGTAGAAAAACATTTCAGCCATTAAGAATTCAATCAAACCATTCGGCGTACCTTTGGCATTTCTGATCAGGTCGTAGGTCGCTTCACCCGGAGCATAACCGGGAATGAGATTGGCGAAGGCCAGCACTTTCTCTTCCGGATTCTCAACGGTAATAATAGTCTGATTTTTTAATTCCTGCGGATCAAAAAGTCCCTGCGAAAAAACCAGTTCCTCATAATGCCTTTCTTTTTGCCACTCATTTGAAACTGAATGGATTTTCTGGATAAGACCGTCTTTAATGGGAGGCAGATATATTTTAACCTGATATCCTAATTCCCTTTGTTTGTTTGAGGAAGTCCGGATCGATTTTTTTTCTTTCCCTTCCGTGGTAAAGGAGGGAAGGTCGACAACTGCTTCTTGTCCGATCATCAGCGTTTTCTTTTTAAACTGCCGGTAAACCGGCAGACTGCTCTCGGGCACCCTGTAGAAAACGCTTTTTAATCCGTTAGCCGAACAAAACAAGTCAAATTCACGGATAGCACTGCTCATTTTATTATCATCTGCGCAAACCGGATCTTCCAGAACGATCGCGTAATTCCCGGCTGTCTGATAGGAAATAAAAGCCTCCCGGTCTTCCGTAAAAAACAAGAGCTTGTCAGAATAAGTCTTAAAATAGTCAAGAGTTGAACAACCATGCCTTTTTACGAGGTCAAAGGCTATCTTGAAGTTCTCCTCATCTGTTTTTCCTTCAAAAAGATAAGGGCTGATCAGCGTGTAAAGCAGAAATCCGATTGTTAAGGCTCCGGATAGATTGATCGAATACAGGAAATTTTGAGCAAACCTGTCGGTGGGATTTAAAATTTCACTTTGGTAAAGGAAGAAGTTTTGGAGGGCATATCTTACTGACTCCTGAAAGTTAAAATCCATGTTAAAATGGTACTTGTCCAGAAAATAGAAGCCAGTGATTGCATAAATCATGACAGCTCCCATGGCAATCAAGGCTGCGTTCACACCCAGGTGTGTAAGTTTCGGATTATTCTTTACAAAATACTCCTTCCTTGTAAGGATAAGCGAGCATAAGGTAAACAAAGCCAGGGAAGCCTCCTCATAGTCGATGGCTTTCGTGATATGTCCGATCATAGAAATGACGGTTAAGATTATAGTAATCACCCAGGCAGTCCGCACTCCTTTTAGCAGAAAGGCAGAAATAAAAAGCAAAAATACTCCCATTGTCAGCACGGCATAATTGGAAATGTGGATGGCTTCCACCGGGAGGTAATGTTGCAACAGGCTCAGCCGCTCGTGAAGGGACGGAGTCAGGGCAGAGAGGATATTGACCACTCCGAGGGCAAAGGTGAGAATAACCGGAGCGATCCGGAGCAGAATATTATTGCGTACAAAAATAAAGCTGAAGACTCCGACTACGAGGATGGACCAGAACTCAAAAAAGCGGTATAGAAAGGTGATGGAAACAGCTTCGAGCGTGGTGTAGCCATAACGGACAAGCACGAAGCTCAGCGAAAGCTCAATGGCACCCATCCCTCTCAAAAACGGAGAGATGATCAGAAAAAGGACCGATATGATGTAGCCAAGTGCTGCCCCCTGGAGACTGACCGGATACCCAAGCGCCGACATGGCAATGATCAGATGAATAATGCCGATAAACTCAATTAACACTGATGACAACAGGGTTAAAAGAAATCCTTTGTTACTGTAATTGATTGTTTTCAATTCTGCCAGGTGCACTTCAGCCTTGGGACTTATCCTGACCAGAAAACGATAAACCCATCCTCCTGTCATTAACGAACGGGCAACGTAAATACAGCCTGCAACCAGGAGAACCACGCCGGCAAAAGTGAAGACCATACCCGATGAAAGACTGTTATCGAGCAGGGAATAAGTCAGCGCAGGAATAGCAATGATGATTACCGATACAATCCCGATGAACGCATAAAGCGAGGAAGCCAGGTGGATTTTTGATTTGGAGACCCCCTGTTGTTCGATGCTTTTTGTAAAAAAAGCCAAAGAGGAAATCCCGCCTGCCGGAAGGAATACACTGATAAAGTTCCTCTTGATGAATAAAACAATGGCGCTCTTCAAGGTAACCCGCTCACCGACACTGCGGAAGCTATAATAATACATCACTCCCTGAATGAAAATGTAAAAGAACGAAAAAGCAATCCCTGTCAGCACAAAAAGAAAATCGGCATGCAGCAGCGTCTTTCGGACTTCTTCCAATTCTGTTTTTTCATGCCTGATGAAATACAATGCCAATGCGATAAATAACACTGACAAGATACTTTGGAAAATAATTTTCCTGTTTTCCAGGATCAGATTAACTCTTAACAGGTTTTTTATTCGTTTTTTGCTCCCTAAAGATGTGTTGGTCTGTGGCATAATCTGTCCGTTTCCTGCTTTGAGCAATCAAAGTTAACGAATTTTCGACAGAAATCTTCGGTCGACACAACGATATGATGTCCGGCGGGGTGTTTGATTCAGCCTCGTTTGTTCGGGTCCTTCGGTCAGTTCAGTACCGGGTAACATTATTGTACTTTGTCGGGGATAACACCAACGGTTACCATTTTTTATCTCGTCCTGGTATACCAAAACAATTTTTTTGTATTTTTTAAGTAAATTAAGGACTGAGGTCAAGGTAGCAATGATTAATATTATTACGTAAAATTTTCAGTATGAAGCTAACCAAAAAATTCCTTTTATTCCTTTCGTCGGTAACTCTGTTTCATTGTCCTGTGTTTCCGGTGGGGAAGGCTGCTGATTTAAGCGCCAAAATTAAAAACAATCCATCGATAGCATATACAAAAAGCAGGGCCGCCGAAATCATCAGGACCGGCTTTAATGCCGGCGACGGATACCGCGAGGTCT
>CAZOYZ010000597.1:0-3256 GCA_964584045.1 uncultured Prolixibacteraceae bacterium
CGGCAACTGTCGTACGGGCATAACGGGATCTCACCGCAGGGATTGGTCGAGACGGTCCGGTATCCCAGGTCGGCATAACAATCCGGGACCGACTCCCGGATAATGGTGTCCCAGAAAAGAATGCCGGGCTCGGCCGACTTCCATGCATTGTGCACGATTTTCCGCCAAAGCCGCACCGCGTCAATATCCCTGGTGTAAATCGGAAGATCGGAATCGATCGGATAACGTTGGTGGTACGGAATCTCATCCTCAACGGCTTTCATGAAGTCGTCATGGATCTTGACCGACACGTTGGCGCCTGTCACCTTCCCCTGCTCCAGCTTGGCATCAATAAACTTCTCAGAATCGGGATGCTTTATCGAAACAGAAAGCATCAGCGCCCCCCGCCTGCCGTCCTGAGCCACTTCACGCGTCGAATTGGAATAACGTTCCATAAAAGGAACAATACCGGTCGAAGTCAGCGCCGAATTCTTCACGGGCGAGCCTTTAGGACGGATGTGCGAAAGATCATGCCCTACCCCGCCCCGCCTTTTCATCAGCTGAACCTGCTCCTGGTCGATCTTCAGGATACCTCCGTATGAATCAGAGTTACCCTCGTTCCCGACGACAAAGCAATTGGAAAGGGAGGCGATCTGAAATTCGTTCCCGATCCCGGTCATCGGACCGCCCTGGGGAACAATATATTTGAAATCCTTTAACAGCTCATAGATCTTTTGTTCATCCACCGGATTTTTATAGTTCTGCTCAACCCTGTAAATCTCCCTGGCTAAGCGCCGGTGCATATCGTCAGGAGTCAGCTCAAAGATATTCCCGTGCGAATCTTTCAACGCGTATTTGTTTACCCAGACTCTTGCAGCCAGGTCATCTCCGTTGAAATATTTCAACGACTCCAGGAACGCTTCTTCCTGAGAATAACTTTTGCTCCCGGTTTGGGGATCCATCGCAATATTTTTTAATGTCATAACAAAAAAATTAAGTCGTATCCGTGATTTAACTGACTCTGATTCCGAAGTTAAGTCAGACGCTTTTCCCTCTCACTTTCCTTATGCAAGATAATACCACTCGCCAAGAAAGTAAATACTTTTTTAATAAATATTTTAAAAAGTTATCAACTTTCATCTGTTATTTATCTTTTAATCAGACAAATAAGAATAAATCTTTTTTGAAAAATTTCAAAAAAAGAAAACTTTATGAGAAAATGAACAGGAGATCAGGCAGAAAGTTTAAATAAAAAGAGAAGGTGATAGTATGCTATACGAAGACGGAATAATTAAGTTCCGGTTATTGCACATTGTTAAAAACTTTTTCTGTCACGAGCCGGGTAGCCCCCACGTTTTCGGACATGAAGATGCTGCATTTTCCGGCAATTTCCTTCAGCAATTCTTCATCCCCGATCAGCCGTTCGAGCTGCCGGGTCAGTTCCTCCCCGTTCCTCACAGGAAATGCCAGTTTACGGTTAACCAACTCTACGGCCTCCTGAAATTTGAGGTAATGAGGGCCAAACAGCACCGGAATATGATAGATGGCCGCCTCAAGGGTATTGTGGATGCCTACGCCAAAGCCTCCGCCGATATAGGCCACATCCGCATAACGGTACACGCCCGAAAGGATCCCGATACTGTCGATCACGAGGATACGGCAATGATCCGCCTCCGGGTCTGCCGCAGAATAACGCACAGCGTTTTCGGGGAGCATTTCCATAAGCCTTTTGATATTGGATTCCTTCACCTCGTGAGGGGCGAAGATCATCTTCACCTCCTTGTTCCGCTCCAAATACCTGACCAATATTTCTTCATCAGGCGGCCAGGTGCTTCCCGCCACGATCAATGCCGAGTCACCTTTGAATTTTTCGATCAGCGGCAGGTCTTTGCGGGCCGCGGCAATTTCGGCTACCCGGTCAAAACGCGTATCTCCGGTCACGGTCCGGTTCTCCAGCCCAATTTCTCCGAGCAACCGGGCCGATTCCTGATTCTGCACAAAAAAATGATCCACCCCGGCAAGAACAGCCCTGTACCACCTGGCACGGATCCCCTTCCGGAAGAACAACTGTCCGGGACGGAAGACGGCCGACACCATAAACAGCGGAATGCGCTGTTTTTTCAATTCGGAAATATAATTCTTCCAGTATTCGTATTTGATAAAAAAGACTTTCTCCGGGCGAACCGTCTCTATGAATCTGCGCGCATGCCGCCGTGTATCCGAAGGAAGATAGCACACATAATCGGCCCCGGCATAGTTTTTTCTCACCTCATACCCGGAAGGAGAAAAAAAGGTCAGGAGGATCCGGTACCGGGGATCTTGTTTTTTTATCGCCTCAATAAGCGGACGGCCCTGCTCGAATTCGCCCAGCGAAGCACAGTGGACCCAGATCAGCGGCCGGTCATGACTCATGTTCAGGGACAAATACCGGAATACATTCTTCCGCCCGCGGTACCATAACCGGGCCTTTTCGCTGAAAGGGGCGGCCAAAGCCGCCATCAATCCGTACAGGCGGATCCCAAGGTCATAGATCAGATTCATAGTGACAACTAAAAGAGCGGTAAAAGTAGCAATAAATTAGTAGCGAGTCGCGAGTAATGAGTAAAATGACTCGCTACTCGCTACTTCTTTCTTACGACTTACGACTTAAAAGATATCCTTCATCCTTCGGGAGATCCGGAGCCATCGACGCGGCGACAGCCAGGCGGTCGCAGTGCTCGTTCTCCGGGATGTCAGCATGTCCTTTCACCCAGATAAAACGAACCTGGTGCTTTTCGTAAACCTCCAGGAAACGCATCCAGAGGTCCGGATTTTTTTTGTCCCTGAATCCTTTCTTTACCCACCCCCAGATCCATCCTTTTTCGACCGCATCGACCACATATCTGGAATCAGAATAGATGGTGACCTGGCAATTCGCCGTTTTCAGCGCTTCCAGGCCGGTGATGACCGCCAGCAATTCCATGCGGTTATTGGTGGTGCAACGAAATCCGGCCGACAATTCCTTCCGGTGGGGGCCCGAAATCAACACCACGCCGTACCCTCCCGGCCCCGGGTTCCCCCGGGCCGCTCCGTCGGTATACATCGTCACTTGAACCACTTGAAATTTATTATTTATTAATTATTATTTATTATTTGACACGCGGTCTTCCGTCCGCCTAAGCGTCAACGCGGTGTGAATTTTGGCGAAATGAAGCGTTTACCCTCCGATTGGTCTGGGTTTTCGGAGCCGGGGCACCCATTCGAATTCAAAGGATGTTCCGAAGGAAAAAGAAAAGGG
>CAZOYZ010000598.1:0-3252 GCA_964584045.1 uncultured Prolixibacteraceae bacterium
GGCCGGATATCAGGTGACGGAAACCGGCGACGGGGAAAAGGCCTTCGGGATTTTTACAGAAGAAAGTTTCGACCTCTGCCTGTTGGATGTCATGTTACCAAAACTGGATGGCTTTTCACTGGCCAGAAAAATAAGGGAGATCAATCAGCTGGTCCCGATTCTTTTTCTGACGGCAAAATCACTTCCTGAAGACAAGATCAACGGTTTCGCCCTGGGTGCTGACGATTATATTGCCAAGCCGTTCGCCATGGAAGAATTGCTAATGAGGATCAAAGTGTTTTTAAAGCGCAGCCAGCCCGTTGAAAGCCTGCTTCAGGAAGTCAAAAGTTATAAGATCGGTCATTTCGATTTCTACTATGACAATCTTACGCTCATTGATGAAAACACCTGCAAAACATTAACTTACAAAGAGGCCCAGCTTCTCCGGTACTTTTGTGAACATCCCAATACCGTTCTGAGCCGCTCTGATATTTTAAAGAGTGTCTGGGGTTCTGACGATTATTATCTTGGCCGCAGCCTCGATGTTTTTATATCCCGTCTCCGTAAATACCTGAATGGAGATCCTGATATCAAAATTCTCAACATACACGGGATCGGTTTTCGTTTTAACGCGACCATCGAAAAACAGTAGGCCCTTCTCTTACGCGGAAATTTCTTACCCGAGCCGCGCAACCGAAGGCTAAAAATCATTCGTCGCCGAACGAAACTCCCATTTGTCTGGCCTTTATGATCAACGGATGATCTTTTTCAACAAATCTGATCCGGCCACTGATCTCATTGAGCGGGATGGTTACCAGATTATTCTTTTTCATAGCGACCATCGTGCCAAAATCGCCCTCGGCGATACATTGTGCCGCAAAAGCACCGTAACGGGTAGCGAGGATACGGTCCATCGGGCTGGGACTGCCTCCTCTCTGAACGTACCCCAGTACCGTTTCACGGGTTTCGATGCTCGTATAGGTATTGATAGCCTGTGCGATGTACCGTCCCGCCGATGACTCGCCGGGATGGCTGATTCCCTCGGCTACAACAACGATCGAATACGCTTTTTTGCTTTCAAAACGTGCTTCGATCCGCTTACACACCGAACGGATGCTGTAGTCTAATTCAGGCAAAAGAATAATATCTCCTCCTCCGGCCATTCCCGCGTACAGGGCAATCCATCCCGAATGATGCCCCATCACTTCAATGATCATGACCCGTTGATGGGAGTTGGCTGTTGTATGCAACCGGTCAATGGCTTCGGTGGCAATCTGGATCGCCGAATCAAATCCAAACGTGACATCGGTTCCCCAGACATCATTATCAATGGTCTTTGGGATCCCTATCACGTTCAATCCCTCCTGCCGCAGCCTGTCGGCAGTTTTCATGGTTCCGTTCCCTCCAATACAAACCAGTGCATCTAATCCCAATTCATGGTAATTATTCTTGATCAGCTCGGGCTTTTCATTATCACCTTCCTTCACAAACTTATAAGGCTTCTCTCTCGAAGTGCCCAGGATGGTTCCTCCCAGGGTCAGAATTCCCGAAAGGCTGGATTCCTTTAATTGCACGTAATCCTTTTCAATGAGCCCGGAAAAACCGGCTGTAAATCCGATCACTTCCATTCCATAATTGACGATAGCCGTCTTCCCGACACCTCTGATGGCTGCATTCAACCCGGGACAATCACCTCCGGCGGTTAAAATTCCAATCCTTTTTGGTTCTTCAGCTTTCATATATTCATTTTTTCAAGTCAATCAAGCATCCGCTGCGTGCTAAATTTTGTTTTTCCCGGTCAGGAAATCAACGAAAGTAGTAAAAACAAAATATTCTTCCATGACGCGGACATTTTTATATTTCTGTACGATTCTAGCCGTCAGTTGTTATGTATCGGGAAGATTTTTATTAATTTCGTAAACGATATCGAAACAATTCAAATTTATTCAATAACCTAAAATTCAAGTCCAATGAGAAATTTCTTTTCGTACCTGTTAACCGGAGTTTTATTTCTTGCCGTCGCGTGCACGGGCGGGCAAAAAAAAGCCGGAACAACAACAGAGTCCCAGGATACCGTGAAAGTGGAAGAAGTGGCAGCCGATAACGCATTGACCAGCGCGGAACAAGCAGAAGGCTGGACACTACTGTTTAACGGACAGGATACCCAGGGATGGCGTGGTGTCAATAAAACGGTTGTTCCGGGTGCATGGAAAGTCGAAACCGGAACCTTAATGTGCCAGGGATCAGGAAAAGGTGAAGCCGGAGCTGATAATGGCGGTGATATCCTGTATGACAAAAAATTTAAAAATTTTCACCTTAAACTGGATTGGAAAATCTCTGAAGGCGGGAATTCGGGTATTTTTTATCTTGGTCAGGAAGTAGCCGATTGGCCAATTTACAAGACAGCCCCTGAAATGCAGATCCTGGATAATGAACGTCATCCGGATGCTATGTTAGGAAAAGACGGCAACCGCCAGGCTGGTTCATTGTATGACCTTATTCCTGCAAAACCTCAAAACACCAGACCCGCCGGCGAATGGAACAACGTCGAGATCATTTGTTATAAAGGAACTGTTGTCCACAAGCAAAACGGAGCCACAGTTGTCGAATATCATTTATGGACAGACGACTGGAAGGCGATGGTCGCTGACAGTAAATTTCCGGCATTGAATGAAAATTTTGCCAATGTTGCAGAAGAAGGATATATCGCGCTTCAGGATCACGGAGACAGTGTATTCTTTAAAAACATCAAGATAAAAGAATTGTAATCAGTTATCCGGCAAAAGAAAAAAAGGGCTGAATATACAGCCCTTTTTTCTTTTGTTGTACCTTTACCCCCCGATTAACAAATGCACTTGCAGTTCTCATGCAAAGAATAAAGTTCGACACAATTATTGCCGGCAGTGGTCTGGCAGGTCTTACCGCTGCCTATTATGCTTCCAGATACGGCTCGGTGGCCCTGATCACGAAATCTGAACTGGATACCAGTAATTCCTATTACGCACAGGGCGGTATTGCGGGGGCAATCGGAGAAGATGATTCACCTGCGTTACATTTTGAAGATACGTTGGTCGCAGGCCGTGGCCTGTGTGAAAAAGAAGCTGTTGAGATCCTGGTCAATGAAGGAAGGGACCGTATCCTGGAACTCATCGGCATGGGTATGCAGTTTGACAAGGTGAACGGGAAGCTGGTGCTGGGCCTGGAAGGTGGTCACAGTAAAAGGCGGATCCTGCACGCCGGCGGGGACGCCACAGGCAAAGAGCTTACCTGTTT
>CAZOYZ010000599.1:0-3242 GCA_964584045.1 uncultured Prolixibacteraceae bacterium
CTAAACAAATTAATAAACGAATGATCTAAAAATGTAGACGAATAGTGCAATTTTACCGCCCGTTTCGATTAAGCGAGTGCAAAGATCAGACATAGTGCCGTCGATGTTGGTTACAAATTTGTTAAATTTGTTACAACAGGAACATGTTATATCGTTGTTTCCTAACTTGCGAAGATATAATGTGCAAAATAGTTTGTCACGACGACATTGATTCACTATAAAAACCGCAACATGGACGAATACTTAAATTCAGCGCTTCAACATCCCCGCGACCAGATCATTTTGGTGATCAGAAGGATTTATAAACACGGACTCACCACAACTTCCGGAGGTAACATTTCCATTTTGGATGAAAATGGCGACATCTGGGTCACACCTTCGGCAGTAGATAAAGGCTCCCTTCAGCCGTCAGATATCATTTGCGTGAAAAAAGACGGCACGGTGACCGGCAAGCATAAGCCTTCGTCGGAATTTCCGTTTCATAAGGCGATCTATGATATACGGCCTGACATTAAAGCAATTATCCATGCTCATCCGCCTGCACTGGTCTCGTTTAGCATCGTAAGAAAAATTCCCGATACCAATGTGATCTCTCAGGCTGAGCATATTTGCGGCCCCATAGGATATGCCCCTTATGAACTTCCGGGCAGTCAGGCGCTAGGTGTGGTGATCGCCGGAGAATTTGCAAAAGGACATCTGGCCATTATCATGGAAAACCACGGAACAGTTGCGGGAGGGACAGATCTGGCGGATGCTTTTCAACGGTTCGAAACGCTCGAATTTTGTGCAAGGACAATTCTAAATGCAACTATCATCGGGACTCCCGGATCTTTGACCGGTCAGCAGATCGAAACCTTCGAATCCCAGGTTTTCAATGACCTGCCAGACCTCGATCAGGTATCTTATCCGTCCGATGAACGCGAAAAGCGCGCAGAAATCTGTAAGATCGTACATCGTGCCTGCGATCAGGGACTAATGATCAGTTCATATGGAACAGTTTCGAGCCGGTGGCGGGATAATGATTTTCTGATCACGCCAACAGATGTGGCCCGCTGGGATCTGAAGCCGGAAGATATGGTGCAGATCCGGGGAGGAAAAAAAGAGATGGGAAAGCTTCCAAGCCGTTCAACCTGGCTGCATCAGGAAATTTACAGACAAAATCCGCAGATCAATTCGATCATCCTGACCCAGCCCCCTTACTTAATGGCCTTTGGCGTAGCCAGGGTCAGTTTTGACGTTCGTACGATCCCTGAAAGTTGGATCTTTTTGCAGGATGTACCGTCCATGCCTTTTGGTACCCATTTTAAGGGAGAAACGGCGATCCTGGAGCAAATCGGATCAGGGATCACTGCCCTGATCGTTCAAAACGATTCGTTTATCGTTACCGGCGATAACCTGCTGCATACCTTCGACCGTCTTGAGGTGGCTGAGTTCAGCGCAAAGTCGTTGATCATGAGCAAGTCGGTCGGTGAGCTCAAACCGATTAACGACCGTCAACTTGATGAACTGAGGATCGCTTTTAAGAAAATGATCCCGGAAAAGAAACGGCAAATCTAAAATTAATTTAAAGTGATGATGAGATCCGTTAATCCATTTACAAATAAGGTGGTCTGTACTTATGAAGACCATACCGAAAAAGAAGTCAGGCAAATCATCAGTAAAGTCGCCGAAAGCTGGAGAACATGGAGGAAAACTTCCTGTGAGGAACGGGCAGGTTATTTGTTTAACCTGGAGAACCAGTTAACCAGGGATCAGGAACAGTTGGCTGACATCATGGTGGCCGAGATGGGAAAAGTCAGAAAAGAAGCATTGGGGGAGATCAAAAAGTGCGCCTGGGTTTGCCGCTACTATGCGGAAAACGGGGCCGGCTTTCTTCAAAACGAAGCCGTTAAGACAGAGGCCGGAGAATCGTATGTATCCTTTCAGCCTTTAGGTACCATTCTGGCAATTATGCCCTGGAATTTTCCTTTCTGGCAGGTGTTCCGTTTTCTGGCACCGGCATTGATGGCCGGAAATACGGCTGTTTTAAAGCACGCCAGTAACGTGCCGGGGTGTTCGCTGGCGATCGAGGAAACCGTCAAAAAAGCCGGATTGCCGGATCACGTGTTCAGAAGTCTTCTGATCGGAGGAAAAGAAGTGGAACAGGTGATCCAAAATCCCCATATCAAGGCCGTCACACTTACCGGGAGCACGCCTGCCGGAAAATCTGTCGCTCAGGCCGCCGGGGCCGCGTTAAAAAAGACCGTACTCGAATTGGGAGGAAGTGATCCTTACCTGGTTTTGCCTGATGCCAATATCGAAGAAGCTGCCCGGTTGTGTGTAGCCGGACGTTTACTGAATGCAGGGCAAAGTTGTATCGGGGCAAAGCGGTTCATCATTCACGAAGCCGTGTATGATCAGTTCAGAGATCTTTTTATCCGCTATATGCTGGAAGCCAGATACGGTGATCCGAACGACGGGGGAACAGCCATCGGTCCGCTGGCGCGACACGACCTGCGCGATGATCTGCATAAACAGGTAAAAATATCGGAAGAAAAAGGAGCAAAAATTGTATGCGGCGGATTTATTCCGGAGCACACAGCGGCTTTCTACCCGCCAACGGTCCTGGAAAATGTGAAACCCGGCATGCCTGCTTATGAGGAGGAGCTATTCGGTCCGGTGGCCTCACTGATCAAAGTGAGGTCGGAAGAGGAAGCCGTCAGGATAGCCAATGATACGGTTTTTGGACTTGGAGCCGGCATATTCACTTCAGATATCAGTAAAGGCAGGGAATTGGCCGAAAAAAGTATTGAAGCAGGTTGTGTATTCGTGAATGACTATGTGAAATCTGATCCCCGCCTGCCGTTCGGCGGGATCAAGGAAAGCGGTTATGGCCGCGAACTCGCGATATTTGGGATCAGGGAATTTGTTAATATTAAAACAGTGGTTGTCAAATAGTCATATAATGAACAACCACCTGCTCAACAGGTGGCTGTTCACGCAATCTCCGATCGTCATTTAATACAGGTTTTATTCGCATGCGGAATTGGCCGACCCGGGAGTTCCGTAGTCACCGGTTGAATACGTTTGGGTCGCGGCACACCAGTTGGACCCCAGACGGGCGCCGGTAATATCGGTCACCGTCGGACTAAGCTGAAGCGATTTGCCTGCAGGTGGCGTGTCGAACCCTTCGGCTTTGAAATCGATGCAGCACAATACGGTGCCGTCGCCGGTTTCAATACTCAGTTCCACTCCCGTATTGG
>CAZOYZ010000600.1:0-1868 GCA_964584045.1 uncultured Prolixibacteraceae bacterium
CCATGACACCCCAGTTCCTCCGCGGCGGTAAGTACCAACCGGACACCACCCCGGGGTCTCCCTTCCCTGAAGGAACTGATGGCAGCAATAATCATGGCAGCCAGTCCGCCTTTCATATCGCTCGAGCCCCGTCCGTAAAGTCTGCCGTCTTTTATCTCGCCTCCAAACGGATCGGACGACCAGGATTTAGCACCCAAAGGCACCGTATCAAAATGACCGGTAAACACCACGGGGAAAACTGTATCGTCCAACCCTTTATCTGCTATAAGGCTCAGGCGACCGGATTCAAACGGTACATAAACAACATTGAAGCCGTTGGCCGACAGGATGCTTCCCAGGAAGGTAGCCACCTCCCCTTCATTGCCCGGAGGATTAACGGTATCAAAAGACAGCAGTTTGCGGGTTAATTCGATGACATCTCCAGAATACATTTCAATGGTTAAATTATTAAATAGTTATATGGCATGGCGCACAGCTTTCAATGAGATTCTCTGTTTTTCATGCTTTTGGCTCTCTGCTGTCTTACGTCTGTTTTCCGGTCTCCGCTTTCTTTTTGTCTTACGGCTTACGACTAAATACTTACGACTTACTTTCCTCGCTGACGACACTCGGTCCCGTTTTTGGCAGGAACGAGATGATCAGCACGCCCAGCAAGGCTACACAAACCAAAACGGTAAATCCCATGGCGTAGCTCTTTGCTTCTTCATTATACAAAAATCCGACGAGAACCGGGAAAAAAGACTCGGCCACACCGTCGGCCACCAGGATGATCCCCATGGTCCGGCCTAACGCCTTTACCCCAAACAGGTCGCCGGCCATCAGGGGGATAATCATATAATCCCCTCCCAGTCCTATCCCGAAAATAATTGCGAACACATAGATCTTTCCCGGGAACATCGGCAAAAACAACAACAAGATTGCCAACGCGACAATGTTATAAATCAGGATCATCACATATTTGCGGCTGATCAGGTCGGACAGCCATCCCATCATCACCCGTCCCACCAGGCTCGACAATAATACAATCGACATCACCTGGGCCGCATGTGCCTGTGTAAATTCGAGATCCCTCAAATACAGCTTCAAATGTTGACCCATACCGCCTACCACACCAATCGCACACATACTTCCCAAAGCCAGCAGATAAAAGTTCCGGTTTTTCAGAATGCTTTTAATCGGCACCGATGCGGCACCGGTCTGAGCTTTCTCCCTGCTTTTGCGGACCGACCGGTAAGGATCCCTGATAAAGAAAGCCATCGGAAAGGCAATGACGAAAACAAGCACGCCAAGCACGATCAGCGCATATTTCCAGCCGAGGCTGCCCTCCAGGTTCGTTGCCAGTATCGGAACAATCGCCCCGCCAAGACCAATCCCCAGATAAGCGATCCCCATCGCCTTTCCCCTGTTTTTGTCAAACCATCGTGATATTAATACCTGGCAAGGCAATGGTCCTCCAAACACATAACCCAGCGCATTGAAAATATAAAACAGGTAAAACATCGGAAGGTTATCCGAATGGCTTAATCCCACGAGCGCCACACCCATCAATAATGCTCCCAGCATCATCAACCGCCGGGGACCATATTTATCGATCAGCCACCCGGCCAGAAATCCGAACAGGGGAGCTACGATCAGTTTTCCAACCGCATTTCCCGATGTCACCTCGGCCCTGGAAAACCCGAAATCGTGGACCATGAAATCATAAAAGAACGGTACCCCATAATAGGCAAAGCCAACCAGGGCAAAAAGCGCAAAAAAAGCGGTGATTACGATATACGTTTTTGAGCTGCCTGATTCTGCGGCAGACGCGGATGTTCTGGTGGTCATTTCAGCTTGTTTAGTCATTTAGAAACAATCGGTAAAGATAA
>CAZOYZ010000600.1:1968-3235 GCA_964584045.1 uncultured Prolixibacteraceae bacterium
TTAACTGTTATTATTATTGCCATTTTATTTATGAATTGCACAAACAGAGAATATGATGCCGTTCAAACAGAGAATCCTGTTTTCAGGCCAAATACCATATTCCAGGGTTCAGAGGACTTATCGTCTCCTAAATTCTCCCATCTCATCACAAAATACAGGTTGGATACCATTTTCCATGGTGAAACTGATGAATTTAAAAGAATATTGTTACTCAGACATTGGATTAAATCGGTCGTTGCCATCAATGACTCAGGTCCGTATCCCGGGGACGGGAATGTTGAAGTGATGTTGGATTCTGCTTTGCAAGGCCACAGATATACTTGTCAGCATTATATGGTAATCCAGAATGCAATAATGAATGCTTTTGGTTATGTGACCCGGACCATGGGGGCAGGACCAGGTGTTAAAGGAGGACCGGATGGTCATCACGGTATTGATGAGATATGGCTCAACTCGTACAACAAGTGGTTTCTTTCGGATAACAAGTACGACCATCATTTCGAAAAAAACGGAATTCCATTATCTGCATTAGAAATAAGAGACGAATACTTAAAAAACAATGCTGCTGATCTGATAAAAGTAAAAGGACCGGAACGTACCCCCTTCGATATCGACCCTGAAACAGGAACAGGCAAAGTCAGAAGCGCCCAGACCTATACCTGGATTGAGTGGCATGGTCACAACGACATTTTTACAGTCTGGCCAAATCATAAAGAATTACTGATCATGTATGAAGATGAATATTTTAAAAACAATACCTGGATTTGGGCAGGAAAACCACACTGGGCTTTTTCTCAACCCAATTTTATGAAACTGGTACAAGACAGGGATCAACTATACTGGACCCCGAATACAATCACTTCCGAAATAAAAATTGACAGGAATGTTGCCTGTATCAATCTCTCTTCTGAAACGCCAAATTTTAAAGAATATCAGATGAAGGAATTACCATCGGGGAACTGGGAACCCATCGGGAATAAACTAACCCTAAAGCTCAGGAAAAAAGCGTATGAATGGGCATTCCGGGCTGTTAACGCTGCAAATGTAACAGGGCCGGAACATAAAATAATTATCAGGAGTAACTAATCGAATTCTCACTGTTTTCATCATTTGGGAGGCAATCGACCGGACAACGGGAATAATCTTTTTCAAAAAAAATAACAGATTATTTTTTTTGAAAGGAATACGATGTAATTTCGGCAACAACGTGGCGTAAAAAGAATAACCGATGCTCGAAGAGATTCCGATCTATGAGTTGCCTTTCCCC
>CAZOYZ010000601.1:0-3235 GCA_964584045.1 uncultured Prolixibacteraceae bacterium
ACGGAGCGTTGTTGCTGGATTGTAATAATCGGTTCATTAGAAACTTTTGGTGAAAGAATGATAGTTCGGTCCTTAATTTTGTACTGGATGCCGTTTTTTTGTAGAACCTGGTCCAGTAACTCCAGGATCGTCCCTTCTTCAATGCGGTAACTGACGCGTTGATCGAGGTTAACAAGCTCGTTGTTAAAGAAAAAGCGGTATTCACTTTTGGACTCGACATTTGCCAGCACATCCCGAATACTTACATTCTCGCCTGATAGGGTGAATTTCGTTTGCTGCGAATACGTACTTGAAAAAGCAACGCAAACATTTAGCAGGATGAGAAAAAGCGTTAGTTTCATAATACACGTTACTTTACTAAATCCCCCAACAAAATCGGGGAATTGATTTCGTTTCAATTTTTTTTTCATAATTTTAGCTTGTTATTATTATTAATAATTTCCGGTATGCGCCGGAATCGATGGCTGAAAGGAAGGGCTAATTCCTTTCAGCTTTTTTATTTTAAGATGTGATTTTAATGGTACTCCCTTCTTGGATAAATTTAACATTAGTACCTGTTTTCCTGATAATATCAAACACCACGCGGATGTCTTCATACCTAAGGAATTGTCCTGAGAACCGGGCATTTTTAAGAGCTTCACCCTGAATGATGAATTGGACATTGTACCATCGCCCCAGAATCCTGGTAACATCGGACAAGGGTTGGTTCTCGAATACAAAAACGCCGTCCTTCCATGCGTTAAATTTGGAGACGTCTACGGTTTCTAAATGAATGGTGCCTTTTTTCTTATCATAGGACGCCTGGTCGCCCGGCAGGAGATTTTGTTGTCCGGAAATCCCGATTTTGTAATAAACAGTAACCTTACCGTTGATCAGCGTGGTCGTTACAGTGGGATCGTCGGGATAAGCGGAGGTATTGAATTCGGTACCTAGTACTTTAATATCCATGTCGTTTAACCGGACAAGAAAAGGGCAGGAGCTGTCTTTTTTTACTTTAAACCAGGCTTCGCCAACCAGCTCGACGTCACGGATACCGGCATTAAACTGACCGGGGAATTTCAGTTTGGAGCCGGCGTTTAACCAGACTTCCGTACTGTCTTCCAGTACGAGTTTATATTCACCTCCTTTGGGTACGACGAGGGTGAAATAGTCTGTTTTTTCGTTCTTTTTTGGAGGTTCTGCCGTTCCGGTTGCCATAATCGTATTGCCGGTGACTTCAAAACCAATGCTTTTTTTAAGTTGTCTTTTTTGTGAATGATTGAGTTCTGTCAGATTCACGACCGAACCGTTTGCCAACAAGAGATAAGCTTTAGGTCCTCCTGGTTTTATTTTTCCGGTTTCTGCGAAACTTTCCGGTTTTTCCTTTCGGGCTAAGTGGTAGATCATGACCGAGGATAATCCTAAAACCAGGACAAGGACGGCCGCTATTTTCAGCCATCTCTGGGAAATATTCCTGAAAGAACGTATCTTATTTGAAGTAAAGCGCATCCAGGCCTTTTCTCCGTTAAACTGATTGAGTTCGTCCAAAACATCTGCAAGTTTTTTTTCATCCTGAAGTTCTTGATACAACTCATCGTTTTTAGGATCCTCACTCCGCCATGATCTGACCTTGGCGTCATCACCCGATCCTGCCCCTGACAAATATTTCCCGATCAGGGTGCCATCCGTAATCATTTTGTGAAGGTTCTTCATGGAATGAGCATTCTTTTGCTGTTTGAGAGTAAAACAACAAGATGCTTTTCAGGTACTACAAGGAAATGGAAATTTTTTTGGCGGCAATGAAACCGGCTTCCGTCATAAAGAGAGAACACCAATTAAAGCTTACCTTTCCGGGTCAAATGGTAGCCGCCCGCTCTTTTTGCACCAGTGTACTCGATCAGGTTTAGTCTTCGTAAAGTGATGATGTGCCTATACCGCGACGGGATAAATTTTTTCGCCCTTCAGCGCATCGGCGGCAAATGACAATGCAGCTAAAACAGCGTCTTTGGTTAACCTGGGATATGAGCTTAACACATTCTCAACAGATTCACCGGCTGAAAGCGATTCCAAAATCATTTCTACAGTGATACGCGTTCCCTTTATAACGGGTTTACCCATCATAATCTGGGGGTTTATTTCGATATAAAGATTTTTTTCCATTTTTTTCAAATTAACTACTTTCCAGGTGAAATATCAAAGATTTTAGCAGGTGCGCACTGCTCATGAAGACAATCCAGTTGTAAATGAAATTTTGAAATCAGGAATACCAGTAAGAAACAATGTGGCCTGATAAATAGGCCGATCTAAATCGACATTGGATAAAAGATGACTTTTGCTGAAGTTTTTGCCTACTTTTGCCTCTTTGTTTTGGGTGCGAAATGGAAAACAAATCCTTCAAATACTTCGGTTCCGCGTTGCTGGCCATGTTCTTCCGAAGCTTTTCGTTCGTATGGTTTAAAGTGGCTTACAAGGCATACGGATTGTTTGTGGCACAAGTTAAAAGGAGAAAACGTAAAAATGGAACCCATCCGGTATTTCAGGCCTGAACAGCTCCGGGAAATGACCGCCAACCGCAGGCAGGAGTTTTCGGCTTTGTTTCAGAAATTGAAAAAGAAAAATCCCAAAAACCTCGATTCCGTGGTTCAGGAATTACATCACGAAGCTTTCAGCCGGTTTAACTGCCTCGATTGCGCCAATTGCTGTTCTTCCATCAGTCCCATCGTGATCGACAAAGACGTGGAACGACTGGCAAAGAGCCAAAAAATGAAACCTTCGGATTTTATAAGCCGGTATTTGTATCTGGATGAAGAGAGTGACTATGTGTTTCGGCAAACACCTTGCCCTTTCCTGATGGACGACAATTTCTGTTGTGTCTATGAAAACCGGCCGCGCGCCTGCCGCGAGTATCCGCATACCGACCG
The DNA here is from genome assembly GCA_964584045.1 of uncultured Prolixibacteraceae bacterium. Lineage (GTDB taxonomy): Bacteria > Bacteroidota > Bacteroidia > Bacteroidales > Prolixibacteraceae > JBCFBK01. Next base: position 2,901 of record CAZOYZ010000601.1, read on the forward strand.
AAAACGTTTCTACCAGATCCTGAAGCTGACACAAAAGAACTGCGAAATTTGTCCGGTGGTTTATGCGATCACCGATGAGTTGTGCAAAAGAGACTGGTAGTTTTTTACAGATTTTCCTGACTATTGGGTGATCCTTGGGTGCTCCTTCGCTGATCGTTCGGTGCTCCTTCGCTGATCCTTGGGTGCATGTTGGGTGCCGGGGGACAGACATGCTTCTTTCCGGAAGCAAAAGAAAAGATAATACAAATCCTGCAGATTTCGGCGGAGTATTTTGTAAGTCCTGTTCTTATGTACCTTTACGGTGTTGACCGCGATTCCAAGCAGATTTGCAATTT
>CAZOYZ010000602.1:0-3230 GCA_964584045.1 uncultured Prolixibacteraceae bacterium
TGTTTTCCAAATCATCAATTAAAAAGTAATTCATCCGGTAATATGTGCAATATTTATCAAAACGGACAATGGTATCTTTTACGCAACCATCAACTTCAACTATCACCCTGCCCCCACCAGGACCTATAAGGTCGTATGCCCCAATTGCCCTGCCTTTAAAACGGACGACAATCGTCTCAGTGTCCTTTTTCGGTTTACCTATATTGGGAAGAAATTTCTCAAAACTCAAAAATTCTTTTGCCCTTGGAATTTCCTGGTCTTCATTCAAATTTAATTGCGTAATATCGATCATGCGGGCATCTGAAAGATTGCAAGGGTTAATGGGTGCTTGTAATGTATGCGCTTCTGCTTTCATTTTACGATTCATTGCGTCCATCGCTTCAAATGAACGCCTCAACACTTCGTGATAAATGTAATGCCCGGTTTCGATATACGGATGCGTTCCGTCAGGTCCGAACACCTGAATCCCATTTACTTCTTTGGACTCTCCCTTGAACACAAGCCTTTTTTCTTTTAGCCTCCTGCATACCTCAACTCCAAAGTTAATCGATGGTATCCCGTACTTCCTGGCTACTGTCTCCGCGGCCGATACCGATAACGGCAAAAGCCCGTTGGATTCGGTTTCAATATAACTCTCTCTGATCGTGTATACGAAGCAAATATCGACATGAGAGTTAGTTTGCCATACTTGCCTTACAATACCTTCCATCGAACGGATAACGTTCTCTTCTCCGGCATCTTTATCATTTACTGCAAATTCCACAAAAATCAAATCCGGATGAAATGCCAGCACATGATCCTGTAAACGAAAAGCCCCAAATTCAGAAGGTGTTCCGCCAATAGCCGCATTGACTTCACTAAATTTGGCATCCGGATAACGTTTCCGGAACCATTCCAGCGAATAGACCCGCCATCCTTCCTGCTCAGTTATACTTCCACCCAGGTAAGCAACTTTTACCGGATCGCCATTTCTTATTTTTGTGAAAAAATTAGGCAGTCCATCCCTTTTATATAACTCCTGCAGCTGATTTATATTTCCTGTAGGCAGACTGGCAGCAGCAACTTCATTAAGCATAATGAGAATGCAAATAGCTATCCATACATATAATTTATGCTTAGTCATTCGTATAGTTTTAGATCAGATAGTGCGACCGTCAACAAATGAATTATGAACGAATCCCGCTATTGAGATTTTAAAGTATTCTGTTAAGAGAGTAAGATGAATCTTACTCTCTTATTTTCCTGAAATGTCAAGTCCTTCTCCCTTTGGGATCAAGGTGTATCCCATCCCGGATTCTGGACCAGATTGGGATTTAACACCAAATCTTCCAGCGGAATAGGAAACAGATAGTGTTTGCTTTCGTCGAAGACCCTTCCATTGGGATAAAATTGCTTGTACGGTTGGATATATCCTTCTTCATTTAAAAAGATATCCTTATTCACGGTAACCTTGCTACCGAATTGACTCTGAACAAATTTTATTCCTAATTCCGATGCGGGCATTTCGAAGAATTTTCCTGCTTTCCATCTCATCAAATCATCATAACGTAATCCTTCGAAACATAATTCAACCCTACGTTCCCTGCGGATCTCGCGTAATAACGGATTCGGCACGTAGCCGCAATATTGCTGATAACGCCCGTCTAATTGAGCATCGGAAGGAACATTACCGGCATTTAAAGCCGGCATTCCGGCACGTGCCCGGATAAGGTTTATGGACTTATCCAACACACTCTGCGTACACTGCCCTAATTCACATTTGGCTTCGGCATAATTTAAAAGTAACTCGGCATACCGGTAAATTGGAAACGCCTGCTGCCCAAGAGCAACCTTGTCATAATCAACCTGATCATTTATCCACCATTTACAAATTCTGAAACCGGAAGGACATCTTCTCTCTGGAAGAGCTACTCCTCCTGACATACCGTTTAACGTAGGTAAGGGATTGTTGCCATTCCATAATAACCCCGGCACCAACAACCTTTCTCCAAAGTTACACATCGTTTGCCTTAACCGGGGGTCACGGTTTGCAAATTCACCTTGTATGGAATCGGTCCCTAAAAACAAAGGACTGACAGACGCAGGCAATCCGTCACTGCACAGATATTCTTCCACTAAAGCACGACTTCCCGATATTTGTAACAGGTTTTGAATATAGTAACGGCTGAAAGCTGTCCCGAGTGATTCGGAAAAGCTATACTTTTTCCAAAGGATCATTTCCGGATTATTGGCATAGCTTGTTGTTGCAAACAGATTGAAATAATCATTTTCAATGTTTCCGGTCGAATAAAGGGAATAGTGTCCGCTGTTTATCAACGTTTCGCAGGCATCGGCCGCTTCACTGAGAAATTCAGTGCCATCCAGGCCCAATGCAGTGTGATATTTCCGGTACGTACCTTCATACAGACAAAGCCGTGCTTTTAAAAATAATGCCATGTCTTTGTTCAGACGATCAGCTTTTTCCTGTCCTTTTGCGGGTAGCCATTCAATGGCAGTATTAATCAAATTCAGAACGGAATCCATCACCTGGGATCTTGGGGTCCTTGCGGCATATAATTGCTCCGAATCCGTGTTCACGACATGAGAAAGCCATGGCACATCTCCGAATAATCTTACTTTTTCAAAATAATCGAGCGCTTTAAAAAACAGGATCTCTCCGGCATAAATTTGCTTTTTTGATTCACTAATACTGGCACGCTTGTAATTATCGAGAAAATAATTAAGCCGGCGCATATTAGTCCAATTCCATTTGCCACTTCCCGAAGCCGTTGGTGTAATATAATTTCCTGCAGGTATTCTCAATCCGTTCATCGTCGTCGAGTATTCAGTCCACGGAATATAATCATCTGAGATGATATCGCGGTAAGCAAGATTATTCGGAACACCCAGAGCATCAATCTCAGGACCCCAGCTATTATCTACCGGAAAATTTACATAAAAATTATTACAATATATCTGGAGGTTTTCTTCCGTAGTCCAGACAGACTCATCACTCAGCCTGTCCAGGGGAGCCCTTTCCATAAATTCATCATTACAGCCAGCTAAAAGAGCCAGGATAATCCCTAAAAGTATATTTTCAGTTTTCATAATCGCTTTTTTAATTCTTTGATTATTAGTTAAAACGATACTTGTAATCCTAAAGCGTAAGAGCGCATAATCGGATAAGTTCCGTTAATCGTTTCCGGATCAAGTGTATCAACAACCTTGGTCCTTTCCCATAAATTTTGGCC
>CAZOYZ010000603.1:0-3227 GCA_964584045.1 uncultured Prolixibacteraceae bacterium
GGTACACGAAAAATGATCAGCGACCAGTCATCGTCGATTTCATAACGGGATCGTTCGTCCACGTCAAGAATATCCCTGATCAGATCTTCAGGAACAAAAAACTCAGCTTGCAAACGCTCAATTTCTTTTGGGGTCGGGTCAACCACATTGACCCAACATCCTTTTTCTGTCTGAGGAATTTCCACATATCCTCCAAAGCTTTTGAAGATTCTCAGCATAACTTGCCTCCTTGCGTTAGTCTCTGCAGGAGGCACAAGGCCGCCTACAGGGAGGTTAAAATTTTCTTTGTCTATGACCAGGGCCTTCGTCCATGTTTAATTTTTACAATTAGCGGCGCAAATCTAATGAAAAGGAATAAAATAAAAAAGTAATTTTTACGGATCGCATGCGCTTTATGCGATTTCCATGCAATCGATGCCGATGATAGGTTCATTCCTGAATCTCAGCAAAACATTGGCCACAGCAAGGGTATCTTTTTCACAGTAACGGGCAATCCGCTCCAGATCGCCTTCCTCGTAGTATACCTGTGCAACCTGGCTCCCGTCGATGTCATCTTTGGGCGTCGGAATATTAAATATCGCGCAAAGCAGATTCAATGACGTATAATTTTTATAGTCGCCAAATTTCCATAACTGAAGGGTATCCAGCAACTTCTCTTTCATCTCCCACGGCTTCAAACCCGCCATGTTCAGGATATTGGGGAGACGCAGACCATTGATCAGGGTCCTGCGCGCAATAAAAGGGTAATCAAATTCCTGTCCGTTGTGAGCACATAAACATCGCCCGGGATAATTCATGAAACGGTCGAGCATATCATTGAACGCCGAGATCAGTTTTCGCTCATCCCTGTCAAAAAATGACTTTACCCGGTAAATCCGCTCGCCTCCTTTTTGTGTGATCACGCCGGCCGAAATACAAACGATCCGGCCAAATTCAGCATAAATGCCGGCCCGGCTGTATACCTCTTCCGGCTTGCTCTCACCGCGAAAATTTTCACTTTTCCTGTCCCACAATTTTTGAAAATCATCCGGGAGTTCCTGGTAACCGGAATATTGAGGAACAGTCTCAATATCAATAAACAGCACATCTTCAGGATTCAGGTTATACAGCATGGCTAAAAGGTTACTTATCCGGTCAAAGATAAACAAGAACATTCTAATTTCGTTTAACTCAGCAGCACTTATTGGATAAATAGGGAAAGTGTTAACTTCGCACCAGCGAATTCAAAAACAGTTGCTATGATCAATCATGTGGTTCTTTTCAAATTAAAAGACTTTCCGCCTGCGGAAAAACAGAAAGTTCGTGAAAAAATAAAATCCTTGCTTGAAGGACTCTACGGAAAAATAGATGAGCTGAAGTATATTGAAGTCGGGTTGAACGTGGAACCGGATACCGGTGCCTATGATATCTGTCTGATCACTCGTTTTGAAAACATGGAAGCTTTCAGTGTATACAGGACTCATCCCGAACACCTTAAAGTAGTTGAATATATTCAGGCCACAACCCTGTCCAGAGCGGCAGTCGATTATTCATTCCTCAACTGATCTTTAAAGATGAAGAATTTATATCCATTGAAATTTGCTCCGGTTTATTTAGACAAGATCTGGGGCGGACAAAAAATAAAAACTGAACTTGGGAAAAATTTCGGAGATCTGCCCAATTGCGGTGAAAGCTGGGAGATCTCGGGGGTTCCCGGAAATATCTCAGTAGTGAGCAACGGCTATCTGAAAGGAAATAACCTGGAGGAACTGATCGAGATTTATATGGGGGACCTGGTAGGTGACCGTGTCCATGAAAAATTCAGCGTCGAATTCCCGTTGCTGATCAAGTTTATTGATGCCAACGATGATCTTTCCGTTCAGGTACACCCCGATGATAAACTATCCGGGGAACGGCACCAGGCTTTTGGCAAAACGGAGATGTGGTATGTCTTACAGGCTGACAAGGGGGCCAGGCTGAACAGCGGATTCAACCAACCCGTGGATGCGGATACTTACCTGCAAAAGCTTTCTTCGGGCCAATTAACGGATATCCTGAATTTTGAAGAAGTCAACCCAGGTGACGTCTTTTTCATGCCCGCCGGGCGGGTGCATGCGATTGGCAAGGGTATCCTGCTCACGGAAATTCAGCAGACTTCGGACGTCACCTACCGCATCTATGACTATAACCGGAAAGACGCCCATGGAAAGGAAAGAGAACTGCATACGGATCTGGCCCTTGCAGCTATCGATTTTACTTATCACGACAATTACCGTACACCGTATCATACCGAGCTGAATAAAAGTACGGAAGTGGTTAATTGTAAATATTTTAACACCAGTGTTCTGGAATTTGACCGGACTATTGATAAGGACATTTATCACCTCGATTCGTTTGTGATCTTTATTTGTTTGGAAGGAGAATACGCGATCGGTTACAACACAGGCACTGAACGGGTCAAAAAAGGCGAAACCGTGTTGATCCCGGCCTCGCTGAACCAGTTCCGGCTTGAACCGCTAAGCAACAACGTAAAGCTGCTGGAGGTACATGTATAAATGCTTCCCGCTTTCGCGGGTATTTATTCAAATTAATTATCTTCTCCGTGAAAACGGGATTTTTATCTGAAACAAACCCCTGCCTCTGCAGGAATGAATTTGAACAGTTATGAAGATCAGTACAGCGCGTTTTTTAATGAGTAATACCAATGTGAGCAAATGCCCACCCGCAGACCGGCCCGAATTTGCGTTTATCGGACGTTCCAATGTGGGAAAGTCGTCACTGATCAACATGCTCGTCAATAATAAAAAACTGGCAAAAATCTCACAACAACCGGGCAAGACACAACATATCAACCATTACATGATCAACGAAAGCTGGTACCTGGTCGACCTTCCCGGCTATGGCTTTGCCAAAGTTTCCAAAGCTACGCATCAAAAACTTCAGACTTATATCATCGATTATATCATGAAAAGGATGAACGTTTACTGTTTGTTCGTTCTCATCGATTCACGCCATAAACCCCGGGAAATAGACATCGAATTCATCGCCTGGCTTGGAGAGAAGAAGGTTCCTTTCGCCTTGATTTTTACAAAAGCAGATAAGCTCGGTAAAAACAGCCTGGCACAGAATGTGGAATTTTATAAGAAGGAACTGGAAAAACAATGGGAAACACTGCCGCCAATCATGGTCAGTTCGTCAGAAACAGGGTTGGGACGGCAAGAAATCCTGGATTTCATAGAAAGTACAAT
>CAZOYZ010000604.1:0-3218 GCA_964584045.1 uncultured Prolixibacteraceae bacterium
AAGCAGTTTGCGGAAATCGCCAAACCCTTTTGGTTTTTTGCCCTGGATTTTTTCAGCGTCGGCAATCCTTTTGTCTGTTACCCGTTGATCCACATCGCAAATAGCAGCGCATACCACATTTTTTTGTTTCAGAAACGCTTCCATGTTGGTCCATCCCTGGTTGCGGGCACCAATCAGCCCCACCGTGATCTTTTCATTGGGCGAACAGCCCGCAGTTAAGATGGTTGGCATGGTTGCAACACCGGCTGCAACTGTGGCCGAATTTTTCAGGAATTCTCTTCGGTTATGGTTCATGGTTTGTTACAATTAGGTCATTTGTTTTTGTTAAAATTTCTCTCTCTGATTATTTTCAGAGTACGGATTTAATGATACTATCCCCAGTGTCCATCGCAGTATTCTTTTTGCATCCACGGGGTTCCATGGTGATTGAAGAAGGAAGTCAAAGCGACTTTCATAGAACTGATTTCCTGATTGGTCATAGGCTGAAAATTCCGTAATATTTCGATGTTTGAATCAACGATTTTTTTACTGTCCATGCCAATGATCACCCCGGATGGACCTTTTAACGACAATGCGAAGCGAATCAGTTCGGTTGGATTTACCCCCGGAATAGTGTCCATCGGGCGAATTGCTTTTATCAGCATAATGCCCATCTCTTTTTTTAATGCCGCCGGGATCGCCAGTTCCTGTCTTTGTTGTAGCTCTTCTGCACGCCAATGGTTCATGGCGATGATCACATTATCGAAGTTACCGCGTTCTGCCAATGTCACAATGGCTTCTACATTGCTATGTCCCGAGAAGCCTATAAAACGGGTCACTCCTTCTTCTTTCATCTGATTCAGAATATCCAGCAGATTCCCTTTCCCGCATATCCGGTCAACATCTTCCAATGTCAAGACATTATGAATGTTCAGCATGTCAAGCCGGTTGGTCTGCAGTCGTTTCAGGCTGGTCTCAATTTGGCGCATTGCCTCTGCTGGTTCGCGGCCGGATACTTTTGTAGAAACAAAAACTTCATCGCGTCTTAACTTCAGGATCTTTCCTATCCGTTCCTCGCTGATGACACTATTTTTTTTATTCTCGTAAATCCATGCAGTATCCCAGTAATACAACCCATTGTCCAGTGCATGTCCGAGAAGGGAAAGCGCAGTATCTTCATCATCAATCTCACAAAACCTGCTCCCCAATCCCAATCCAACACGCGGGATGCGGACTCCGGTTTTTCCCAATAATCCAGTTGGCAGACCTTTCGCATCATATCCGGAACATGGTTCAAGAAAACTTGCCCCAGTCAGGGCTATTCCCGCGCCAATAGTCCCTTTGATAAAATTCCGCCTTGAGAGTTCTTTTTCGGTCATCATTTTTCTTTTTTATCGAACAGTATGTGCTTCTGTAAATTCGACCCTTGTCTGATCTGCACTCATCAGGTTTAACAGCCATCTGTTTCCCTTACCGATCAAGGGTTGTGGCATATTCCCGACACCATTTCGCTCTTTTATCGTGTAAATAGTTGCCTGCATATCTTCAACCAAAAGGCAGGGGTGGCTTACATTTGGATTCGATAGTGAATATTCCACAAATTCGATACAATCGGGAAAATGCAGATAAACATATCTCGGATTTTCACTTCCCGGCTCCTGATATTTCCATATTTCTTTGCACCCCAGAATATCCCTGTAAAAACGGTCATTTTGGTTTACATCTTTTGTATAAATACCGGTATGTTGTATGCGCTCAGCTATTCTGTTTGCTGATAAATATTTCCCTTTGGATTTCTGATGTAGCGAGCCTGGGAGGAAACGTATAAACTCCAATGTGATATCGGAGGGATCTGTCACTGTAAAAAATTCGTTCCCAGCCATATCTAACGATACTGAAGCAGGTACCTGAACCCCTTTTGATTGCAGGTATAACCTCATTTGTTCAACATCTTCCGTTTCCAGAGAAAAAGATAGCAGCCGGGTCATTTCACGGGCATTTTTGTTTTCCGTAAATTCGAGGAACTGGCGGTCATTCACTTTGTATGACCAGATTGTCCCCGATTTTCCCTGATATGAAAAAGCTTCATCAAATCCAAGGAGTCTGCCATAAAAATTTTCAACCAGTTCATGACTGCTTACCCAATAGGTCATTTTTGCAATCCCCCAGACCGGGGGGCGGTTTATTTCCTGAGACCATAACTGAATGGAAATAAAACATCCGAACAACAGGGTTATAAGGCTACGCATCGTTTTGTTTTAAAGAATTAAAAAGAGTATATCATTTCTATCACTTTTTTGATCAGGGGTTTTTCGGCTCCGGGCATTAATCTTGTAGCTGCTACTTCATATCCACCTGTGGCAAAAGCTTCGTCGGTGCAGATGTATCCGCTTGAACCGTTGCAATGGGTCATCACAATCGTATTTGAATATGGAGATTGCTCTTTTATTTTTGTGCCAATCTCATTCATCAACTCCCCGGAAATACCAGTCAACATCAAATTCCCGATTTTCATAACCGAGAGTTTGATTTCTGCATCTGCCCCCGGTTCATAAGTTGAATGGAAAAGACGATCATTCATTCTCATCTTACCAGGGAAGGTTACTATTTCTTCTGTTACCCGGATATCCGTTACCGGATATGTTTCTATGTCTGAGAGTACTTTCATGGTTTCTGTCCCAATATGGTGCCCTACAGCATCAACATCCTGATAATAATCTCCGGGACCGTAAATTGAATTGATGTCGGCAGAAGCTCCGGCAGTTACACCAACAATGATGTTTCCTCCGATCTTTTTTTTGATGTACCGGGCGGCAGAACCCGGCCAATCGCCTGTAATCAGGTAATTTGTATCTTCCATAACAGTTGCATGACAAGGCCAATTGATCAGAACAGCTATCGGTAAGTGATCATAAGTCTCGAACCTGATCACCTGCAGTTCGTGATCGCAGGGTCCATCCGGATTCCTTCCGATCCACGCCATGCCCTCTGCAAATTCGGCACGACGATTAATATTCATGTTGCAACGGCCCTTCCCGATTCCCATCAGGAATGGCTCTGTTTTTTCGGACGCGTCTATTGCGAGATTCAGTAATTTATTTTTTAATATTTCCGTGTATTCTCTGACACTTTTCGAGTCGTGATTTTTACCGACAGATGGTCCGCCATGATTATGTACGGCAACAAGCATCATGTTTTCGACGGGGATATCAATCTTAAAAGAGATCAATTCCTTTAAT
>CAZOYZ010000605.1:0-3202 GCA_964584045.1 uncultured Prolixibacteraceae bacterium
TTTCAGGTTGCTTATGCCTTAGGACTGTTGACAACGGGAAGGTTCCTGGATAAATACGGGACACGCCTTGGCTATACAATTGCTATGGTTGTGTGGAGTATGGCGGGTATATTCCATGCAGCGGCAAGGAGTACTTTGGGTTTTTCCGTAGCCCGTTTTTTTCTGGGGATTGGTGAATCTGCCAATTTTCCGGCAGCAGTAAAAACAGTAGCAGAATGGTTCCCGAAAAAAGAGCGGGCCCTTGCAACAGGTTGGTTTAACCTGGGGTCGGGTGTCGGGACATTTCTGACCCCCGTACTTGTATCCGGTACATTTGTGTTATTAGGGTGGCAATGTGCTTTTATAATAACCGGTTCTTTGGGGTTTATATGGATCATTTTCTGGTTGAGATTTTTTCATACCCCTCAAAGCCATCCCCGGCTTTCTTCCAAAGAGTACAACTATATTTTTTCAGATGTCGAAGAAGAAAGTGATGTGAAAGAAATTAAGTGGGCAAATCTTCTAAAGTACAGGCAAACTTTTACCATTTGTTTATCGCGTTTTTTAACCGATTGGGTATGGTGGTTTATTTTATTCTGGATCCCCGATTTTTTGAATAAGATGTATCGCGTAAATATAAGGGAAGTCGTTATCCCGTTGATAATTATATATTCCGGTGCAAGTTTTGGCGGTATTGCAGGGGGATGGCTGTCATCACACTTAATTAAAAAGGGCAGGTCCATCGATTTTTCACGTAAAATCACGATTTTAGTTTGCGCAGTGGGGATGCTTCCAATGTTACTTATCCCCCAGGTAAATGCGCTTTGGATATCCGTTGGGATCATTTCCCTTGCAACAGCTTGTCATTCAGGTTTTGCATCCAATATATTTACGGTAGTTTCTGATATTTACCCGAAACAAGCCGTGGGTTCGATGGTCGGGGTATCCGGGTTTGCAGGGGCAGTTGGTGGTGCTTTGTCTGCTTCGTTTATAGGTTTGTTATTAGATGCCACAGACAGTTATTTTCTTGTCTTTTTATGTGCCGGGAGTGCGTATATGATTGTCTGGGCAATATTAAAGGTTTTTATACCAAACATTGAACCGATAAAAATTTAACAGTGATGAAGAATAATAACGTTCAGGCTATCCTGAAAGGTGAATATCCGTCAAAAATCGTATATGCACCCAATTATTGGCAGTGGTTTCACCATCACAAGACGCATGACACATTGCCGGACGAGTTGAAGCATTGCGAAACACAGCTTGACTTGATCAATTATTTGGGTCTTGATGTATTCAGCCGGAATATTTATTCAAATATGGAGGCCCATTGGTTTGGAGGCCTGTGCGATGAAGTATTTGATGGTATGGAAAGGGATGAGTACCAAAAAACGGAAGGACAGGATACGATTACGGTAAAAAGATATACCTCTCAGGGAGTGAACCTGACCGAAACATTCAGATATGTCTTCAATGAATCTACTTTAGTTCAAAAGGAGTTTCTGGTTAAAGACTACAATACCGATTTTCCCGCTTTTGAGAAATTCGTGGCTTCCAGAAAGTGGATTTTTAAACCGGAAAAACATGACGAATGGACAAATCAGGTTGGCAATGGAGTTGTTATCGCCGGGGAACTCACAAGTCCGCTAAAAATGTTGCATTTGTTTATGGGTGCGGTCAATGCATCTTATTTTATTTATGAACAGGGGGACAGGGCAGCAGCACTTGCCAAACTCCATGAAGATGCACAGCTTGATCTTATTGAGCAGATGATGAAGGCCGGGGTTAAAGTGGTTATGTCCATGGACAATCTGGATACCATGTTTCACCCGCCGGAATTTGTGGAGCAATACTCCGGCTCTTTCTATAGCAGGGCCAGTGCATTATGTCATGATTACGGAGGAAGATTTATGATCCATGCCTGTGGAAAGCAGAGGCACAACCTGAAACTTATTTCATCATTTGGGGTTGACGGACTGGAAGGAGTTGCTTATCCACCTCTGGGAGATATAACCTTAAGGGATGCTTTCAAACTGGTACATGACAAGTTTATTATTACAGGGGGCATCAGTGCTGCAGAAACCAGCAGGTTTGAAACCCAGTCTGAAGTTGACAGGTATGTCAGTAATCTTTTTAAAGAACTGTCTCCCTATGCCAATAGATTTGTATTTGCGGCGAGTTGTCAAACAGCCATTAACACCCGTTGGAAAACCATCCTGCAATTTCGGGACGCCTGGGTAAGGTATGGAGATTTAATATAGAAGTGCCTTCAGGTTTAACTATAACCATAGGAGAATCACGAAATCATATATTCATTAAATAAATAATCGGACATGCAGAAAATTGAGTTGGGAAATACAAAAGAGATGGTCAGTTGTATGGGACTGGGCACCATGTATTTCGGGACAAAGGTTGATGAAAAAACTTCGTTGAAATTGTTGGATGTTTATTATGAAGCGGGTGGAAGATTTATCGATACAGCCAATAAGTATGCCAGTTGGATCCCTGATTTTAAAGGGGGTGAAAGTGAAACGTTGATCGGAAAATGGATAAAATCAAAAGGCAACCGGAAGGATTTGTTTCTTTCCACGAAAGTTGGTTTTGCCTACCAGGATGTACCTCAAAGTCTAAAGTCGGAATTGATAATCAGGGAATGTGAGAAGAGCCTGCGGAGACTGGGCGTAGAAACGATCGATCTATACTTTGCCCATAACTACGACAGATGTACCCCTTATGAAGAAAGCCTGGAAGCATTCCACAGACTTCAGGCAGATGGAAAAGTAAGATGTATTGGCGCAAGTAATTATTATTCGTGGCATCTGGAAAGAGCCAGGCAGATCCATGCCGGAAATCAATGGGACCTTTTTTGTTGTCTTCAGCAGAAATACACGCTATTGCAACCTGCCGTTGGGGCGTATTTTGGAACACAAATGGTATTGACCCCGGATTTGATAGATTATTGCAAGGAACACCGGATCACTTTAATGGCGTATTCACCCTTACTGGGAGGTGTATATTCGGATGGCGGGAAAGAAATACCGGACCAATTTAAAAACAATGACAATTTAAGCCGGATGGAGGCCTTACATGATATTGCTTCCGAAACAGGCTTTAGCATGATTCAGGTTGTATTATCGTGGATGATGCATCAGGATCCGCCTGTCATTCCGTTAATAACAGGAAGCAAAGAGCAGCAGTTGCTTGAGAATATTGGAGCTGTTAA
>CAZOYZ010000606.1:0-3200 GCA_964584045.1 uncultured Prolixibacteraceae bacterium
TGAATTTTACCGTCAGATTCCGGGCATCTTCCGACAGGTTCCACAACAACACCGAGTTTATTGCGGGATACCAGGCGCAGACCACCGGCAAATCTTCCACCACGTAGGGTACATTTTCAAGTTCAGGTAATATTTTGTGTTTAAACAGGAAGATGTCCTCCAGCGTTTCGGGCAAATATTCGAATTGCTTTTCATTTTTCAATTCTCCGGAACTATGGATCAGATTTGAACGCCCGGCCTTTAATTTCCCGGACGACACCGCTTTTGCATCATACTCTGCCAAAAACGTCCATCCGTCAGTATTCAGCGTGTCGGTCACTTCGAATGGAATACCCGAGGCAAGAAATAAACTGTAAGGGTTATCGTTCCCGACATAGCGACTCGCTTCACCCCAGTAATGTTTCAGGGGTCCCCGGGGGATTTGTCCTGCTACTTTCGCGTGAAGGTGCGCATTTTTCTCCATGGCAGGAGCGAGGGTGGACCAATGGCTGAGCGGGTACGGTGTCAGTCCGCTCATGAGCATGGTGTTGCGCACATCGCTCAGCAGCGAAACATTCAACTTGGCAGCCAGGTTTTTCGCAGACAACTTTTCGGGAGGGTAGGCGGTTGTTTCACTGAAGGCAAGTTCGGGCGTGACATAACGCCGGTGAAACAACGAACTGAAAAGCTCGTCCGTCTTTCCTTTTACCGTTCCGAACGACCGGTCGTCGAACATCATCTCACCGACGCGCATGGGAGACCCTTTATAGTCGGTGAGCCTGATCCCGGACTTCTCTGCTCCCAGGTACATCACCATGATCCCGAGTTGGATATCCGGTTCAGCCTGCTGCATCGACCGGTATGCCGAAGACAGCTCGTCGCAGGTATAGTTGATCCATGCGTCCAACGTTTCGGTCAGGTTACGCTGCTGAATGGCTTCCAAAAGTTCGTTCCACGAATTTTCGCTGTACCCGTATTTGTTCAGGAACTCCTTTTTGTGTTCCGGACAAAAGCATCCGCCGATCACGCCGGGATAAATTCCAAGTCTGAAATCATCGTCAAGAAATACCTTTTTAAATCCCAGCAGCTTTGCTCTTTTAATGGCGTCGATATTTTCTTCGGTCACCGGCGGATGAATGGAAACCCCCGAATAGATTGATCCGTCCACGTTCGTCCTTTTCTTCCAGTGCTTGGGTGTGATATTGGGAATTTCGCCTTCTATTCCCAATGCGCCGTAGCCGGACGATGACAGGTTGAAAGGATGTCCTATCGGGACGTTGATCAGGTGAGCGTCAATTCCCTTTTCCAGGAAACGATCTCTCCAGAAGGTAATCCTTTCCTCGGGATAGTACCAATACCCGTTAATAAATCCGGTGAGCCAGACATCCGTCACTTTGCCCGACAAAATCAGATCGAAAAGTTCAGGATGGTCGTCCAGGGAGCCGGAACTCACCGAAAGATGAAAAGTCCGCACGTTTTTTTTATTCGACGTACCCTGCATACAGGCCGGCAACGCATACAGTGCACCTCCGGCGAATGCCAGAGACTTAAGAAAATACCGTCGTTTCATTTTTATAAATTTTGGCTCTTACAATTTTATCGCTGTTTTTATAGTCAAAGAAAAGCAAAAGTTGGTCTTGTTCCTGTGCCACAACACGAACGAATATAGATAAAAAAAGGCCGGAACAGCCGGTCCGACCTTCGGGTTAATCTGTTTGATCTTATACCAAAATATCGGTTGTCAGATTTTTGATGCTTGTTTCAATGCCTTCGAACGGTTTGCCGTTGCCCTGGTTGTCATCTTCCACAAAGAGGTACTTCATTCCTGCCGTGTCCTTTGCGGCCAGGATTTTTTTGAAGTCGATCACACCTTCACCGACCGCACAAATATCGTCTTTGATCACTTCATAAAACGGATCCTGACGGGTGAGCATGTCCTTGAAGTGCAAAAGCTGGAAACGGCCGGGATATTTATTGAACATCTCCACCGGATCCTGTCCCGCTTTCGATGCCCAGAAAAGGTCCAGTTCCATCGTGATAAGAGCGGCGTCCATTTCAGGCATGAAAATGTCATAATAAGGTACGATCCCGTCGACAGGAGCAAATTCAAAGTTGTGATTGTGGTAGGCAAACTGAATACCCGCATTCTTCATGATACCACCTACCAGGTTCCAGTCGCCGATCATCCTCTTGTACGACTCAACGTTTCGGTCAACTTCTTCGATCCAGGGCTGGACACAATATTTTACGCCGAGTTCAGCATGGGCATCAGCCATGAACTTTGCATTATCTGTGGTAATGCCTGCAGCTTCCACCTGAGTGTGGCTGCTCAGGATATCCATTCCCAGATCGTCGACCATCTTTTTGAATTCGGCAGGGGCGTAGCCATAGAATTTGCCGTCGGCATACCCGGCCAATTCCAGATGTTTATAGCCGATGTCGGACACTTTCTTTAAAGTCCCTGGAACATCGGCCGTCATGGCATCGCGAATGGTGTAGAGCTGAATACCTACGCCGAAGCTTTTCCGGTCAACGGTAGCTGCGGTTTTTTTTGATTTACACGCAGACGAACCGAGCACGATCATCCCTGCCGATCCTGCTGCGGTAATTTTTAGGAACTCTCTTCTGTTTTTCATATTTTCATTGAGTTATGGATTAAATTTTGGTTTTTATGAGATAGAACCGGTATTGCAATCCAATAAAATCTGCATATTTTTTAAAAGTAGCGAAAATACGATAAAAACTTTATTTTTTGTTTTTAATTTTGGCGTACCTATTTCTAAATCTTATGAAAACATACACAAGACGGGATTTTCTTCGCCGTTCGGGATTGGCGGCGGGAGCAATCGTGATACTGCCTTTACCGTTTTCCTGTTCTGCTGCAAAAAAAACTTCCTTAAAACCGCTTGAAATAGCTGCTACCGGGTCAGGTGAGGATATTTTCGGATATATCGACCGGGTAAATGGGAAGTTCGATCTCACCATGTACAGGCAAATTGTCGGCTCGGCCAATTCGTTCAAGGAAGCGGATGCGGCACAAGGTGTTGCAGCCTTCGATGAAAAGTCGCGGGAAAACGCGCGGCTGCTTTTGGGTAATACCCAAATAGGGGATGTTTATCGGATACCGCTTTTTGAAGATGATATTCTTGTTTTGATCCATCAGACTACTGACCGGAAGCAGTTTGAGGCGATAAAAAGCTGGACGTTTGGGGAACTGAAAA
>CAZOYZ010000607.1:0-3194 GCA_964584045.1 uncultured Prolixibacteraceae bacterium
GTGAATGCTAACCAGTGAATTCAAAAAGGCAGTTTTGCCCCTGAGCAACAAGCTTCTGCGCTTTGCACTTCATTTGATACAGAATGAAGAAGAAGCCCGGGATGTGATTCAGGACATCTTCCTGAAGCTTTGGCAAAAAAGAGAATCGCTGGAACGGGTTGATAATATCGAAGCTTTTGCCATGCGCATGACCCGTAATCGCTGCATGGACCTGCTTCGTTCAAAACAGGTGGCAAGCAACAGTCGTGAGCAACTGAAACGCGGCAAAGAAGCGTATCAAAACCTTCAGGAGGAAATCGAACGGTCCGAAACGGCTCTCCTCATCAGAAAGCTGATACGTCAGCTGCCCGATATTCAGCAAACCGTCATGTTCCTGCGCGATGTGGAGCAATATGAGTATGAAGAGATCGCTAAAGTAACAGATATCAATGTGAATGCCATCCGGGTGATCCTTTCGCGCGCCCGGAAGAAAGTGAGAGATGAACTATTAAAACAACAACAATATGGAACCGGAGACCATCAAATGCAAACTGCAGAAATACTTTGAGGGGGAAAGCAGCCTGGAGGACGAACGTATCCTGCGTGACTATTTCCGGTCGGATGAGATCAATGCAGAATTCCTTCCTTACCGGGATTTGTTTACCGGGTTTGGGGATCTGAGAGCCCTGAAGAAACAAATACGGGAGGAAGAACTGATGGATTTTATACTTGAACACGAGCACCGCGAAAAGAACCGCTACAGGAAGCTGTGGCAAATGGTCACCGATGTAGCCGCCGTATTCATTGTTGCCCTGCTCGCCTTCCACTATATTCACGAAAAGACAAGATGGAAGGATACCTATACAGATCCTGATCAGGCTTACTCTGTGGCTGTCCAAACCCTTCATTATGTTGCCGGCAAATACCAGGAAGGCATGTCACAACTTCAGCCCGTGAGCAAATTAAACCAGGCGGTCAGGCCCATGACCAAAAGCCTGGATCTCTTGAACAAAGGATTTTCCGAAATTGAAAATCCCGGCAAATTGAATAAAAAGTAAAAAGCAAATACCATGAAACGATACATCCGAATCAAACAAATCATCCTTCTGGCCGCACTGCTGATCCCTGTCTGCAGCGTTGCCCAAAAAAGCCCTGTCGACAAACTCTTTGAAAAATACGCCAACAGGGAGGGAATGACCACGGTGAATATCAGCGGGACTCTGCTTGGCTTTGCCGGCAAAATAGGGGAAAACAGCCCGGAATCCAACTTTTTGTCAAACCTGAAAGGCGTCCGTATCCTCTCGGTAGACGACGATCAGTTAAACAAGCAGCTCGATTTCTATAAGGAACTTGAAAATGACGGTTTCTTCAAAAATCACAATTATGAAGTCCTGATGGAAGTCACGGAAAAGCACGAAGTGGTCAGGTTTTACGGCAAGACCGCCGGAGAAGGAAAATTCTCCGAGCTGCTGCTTGTGGTAGGCGGGGACGAAAACGCCCTGATCAGCATACGGGGGTTGATCGACCCGGAAAATATCGGGAAGATCACTTCCGCTCTGGATATCGATCTGTCGGTAAAAACAAAATAATCAACTGCTCCGCCGGTAGCGTCGGAAGCGGCCGGGTAACTGACAGGCAGACCCTATACGCCAACAGGCGCTGAGATCAACTCCACCTGTTCCCTCCCTGCTTCAACCGCCTGAAGGTTCATGGGGATCAACCCGTGATGACGTTCCGGCAACGATTTTTCCAAACCCTTCCGGATGCTTTCCGGCTGTACTACCGGTTTAGCCTTTAAATATGCACCCAGGACGACCATGTTAAACGTTTTGATATTTCCCATCTCCGCCGCAATC
Source organism: uncultured Prolixibacteraceae bacterium (assembly GCA_964584045.1). GTDB lineage: Bacteria > Bacteroidota > Bacteroidia > Bacteroidales > Prolixibacteraceae > JBCFBK01. The sequence goes on from CAZOYZ010000607.1 coordinate 1,836, forward strand.
CGGGTGCCCTCGATACGGTATATGCGGATATCGCTGCGGGTCGGCGGATGGATGATCCCATTCGGGTCGTACAACAGTACGCCGCCCGGCTTTACCTTACTTTCAAATTTATCCATCGATTGCTGGTTCAGGATAATAGCGGTATCGAATTCGTGCAGGATAGGAGAGCTCACCCGGTCATCGCTCAGGATCACCGTGACATTGGCTGTTCCGCCACGCATTTCGGGTCCGTATGAGGGGAACCAGGTCACTTCTTTTCCCTGCATCACACCGGAATAAGCAAGGATCTTTCCCATCGAAAGAACTCCTTGTCCGCCAAAACCGGCTATAATGATTTCTTCGGTCATGATCTTCGTGTTAGTATTTCTTTTGATAACCTTCCGTTGCGTCCCGTTCGCCGTCCTTCAGATCGCCAGGCTTATAGAAAGGGAACATGTTTTCTTCCATCCACCGGTTGGCTTCAACAGGGGTACAGCGCCAGCCGGAATTACAGGTGGAGACCACTTCGACGAACGCGGTTCCTTTTTTATCCATCGCATTCTGAAAAGCTTTTCTTATGGCCTTTTTACACCTTTTCACCGCTGCAGCGGTATGCACCGATTGCCTGGTCACATAGGAGGTTCCGGGCAATTGGGCGATCAGCTCGGTGATCCTCAGCGGGTACCCGTTCCTCTCCATATTCCTGCCGTGTGGTGTGGTCGATGTGACCTGTCCCAGCAAGGTGGTGGGTGCCATTTGTCCGCCGGTCATCCCGTAAATCGCATTATTAATGAAAATGACCACGATGTTTTCACCACGGTTGCAGGCATGCATGATCTCGGCCGTACCGATGGACGCCAGGTCTCCGTCACCCTGGTAGGTAAAGACGACCTTTCCGGGATTAACCCTTGAAATTCCTGTTGCCACGGCAGGAGCGCGTCCGTGAGCAGCTTCATGCCAGTCTATGTCGATGTAATTGTAGGCAAATACACTGCATCCGACGGGAGATACCCCAACTGTTCGCTCCTGAATGCCCAGTTCTTCTATCACTTCGGCTAAAAGTCCGTGAACCACGCCATGACTGCAACCGGGACAATAATGCATGGTGTTGCCGGTCAGCAACTCCGGTTTTCTCGTAACCAGATTTTCAGGTTTAATAATTTCGCAGATATCCATCATTTACTCTCCTATCAGTAACTTTTGCAACGCTTCAACAACTTCCCCGGGGGTAGGGATGACACCTCCCATCCGCCCGTAGTACTTCACCGGAACAGACATTCCATGTTCGTAGACAGCCAGTTTCACGTCTTCTATCATTTGTCCCGCGTTGATCTCGACACTTAAAAATCCTTTTACACGCCCTGCCAGTTCCGCAACAGG
>CAZOYZ010000608.1:0-3186 GCA_964584045.1 uncultured Prolixibacteraceae bacterium
GATTTCCAGTTTCCCGAAAAATAGCCTTTCGTAAGCGCTTCGGCCATGGCCGGGTTGTTGTTGCGGACAGCCAGTTCCTTCAGATCGCGGTACAAATAAAACTGAAGCCAGTAACCCATATGGTATTTCTGCCTGACCGACCGGGGATGCATCAGCAAGGCATACCACTGCACGTTGATCCCGGCCTGCGCGGCGACTTTCACGGCTGCCTGCGCCTGCTGCCATGTATCTTCCGCCACCTTTTCCTTCAGTGCGGTGAAATCCCTATAGTCCATCGCAGCCGTTTCGATCACGGCGCTTTGGTCGCCCATGCCCAGGTCCAAAAGCGAAACCACTTCGTCTGCGGTCTGATCGCCGTCCAAATCATACTCCAGCCTGTCAAAGAAGCCGTTGCCGTCGGTGTCGGTATATTTTACCAGAGGAAAAGGGTCCTTCACTTCCCGCGAAAGCCTTTCCGGTCCGTAGCCATCATACAAACCACCCATCCCCTGGAAGTAATACGCATTCTGATCCACCCGCCAATAACCGGACTCCGCCCCGTAGAGGTGGATCTTCCCGTCCAGCTTACTCACGTAGAGGTTCCCCTTCCCGGAATTGTCCAGGTCCCATTCACCCCGGTCGCCCACGACATCAGCCTGCGGATTGTCGTCCAGTCCGCCGTTCCTTTTCCCTGTTTTGTACGGATCTTTAGGATCGTATAGCTCCACACGTTCCCAGCGGTTGCAGTCATCGTCTTCATCATAGACAAAATAAACCTGGTCCCATTCGCCTCTTTCAAACACCAGGTCTTTGATCGATTCGTGGTCCGGGTAGATCAATTCATTCAACTGTCGTACCCTCGGATCCATGAAAAACCGGTCGCTCTCAGGCAGTCCCCTCATCTGCGGAAAGCGGTGGACCTGATCCATGTAGTTGAACCCTTTTCCGCGGAAACTGACGGTCATATCGAAATCGAACTCATTGCCGGGAGCGTTGTCATTATCCAGGTCGTACGACATGGAGATCCAGCTTACATTCCCGGTGAGGCGGGTCAGGTACCGGTCGCCCGGTTTTCCTTTCTCCGGATTGTCGATCACCCGGATGGCATATTCACTCAGCCCATCCCGGTCCGGATCATAAAAAAGGAACGGATTTTCCCAGTTTAAACGAAGATCATTCATCTTTTCGGGTGACGTATGGATCTTCAGGAAAAGGCTTTTGCCCAGGTAGTCCTCGTAAAAATCCGATTGCCCGTCATGCAGCCAGCCACGCAGGTTGAAGGTGTTCCAGTCGATGTAATTCATGACGTTGTCCTGGTCCAGATCCATGTTGATCATCAGATGACCGGGTCCCCAGGGGACGTCTTTCCTGTTTTCACCGGCATACTCGGCATAGATCTGCATATCCGCCTTTTGGTCGCTGTTGTTGTCGGCCCAATCCACCACGACATCGTCATACGAGCCGTACTTCCCGTCTTTATTCCGGTCTGCCATCAGGCAATCGCTGTCGGGATCGCCCTGCAGGTCGCCCTGATTCATATCGTCATCGTCGTCGATCCATTGAACCGGGAAGCCGTTCACGGTCGCTTTCAGTACGTCCGGGTCGCCATCGCCGTCCAGGTCGAGGTATGTTGTTTCCGTTCCCGGATCGGAGAAGGGCAGCCGGTAGGGATTCAGTACTCCGGTCGAATTCCGGACACTGGACCGTTTGGCTGGATTTTGAGCATCGACCATGCGGACCAGAGTCAATAAACTCACAAGAAGCATAAAAGATCGTTTCATAGATAAGATGTTTAGTTGGTTCATGTTTATGATCGTCAGATTTCCAGATTACTGGATTTTCAGATTGTAAGATTATCAGACTGTCTGAATATCCGAATATCTGAGCATCTGAATATCCGAGCATCCGATTTTAGATCCTCAAAGCATAAAGATATCTGATTCTCCCAAAAAGTATCGCAGGATCGGATTATTTTAACCGGATCTCCGTGGTAAAAATCAGCGGTAACCTGCCTTGTGCCGAGACCCTAACGGTATAAGCGGGTTCCAGTTTCCCGTACGTATCGGAAAACCAGCCTGACAGCGGTTCTTTCGAGCCAATGGCGCTTCCAACCTGAAAGGGCCGATCACATGCAATGTTGAACCGGCCTTTTGCTTTCCCGTTTTCAATCCTAAAACCCTGATCACTCTTTTTGAAAACAGCTCCAGGCGGCAACTGCCAGTGCAGGTCGACCGCATGTTCTCCCTCTCCGGTAAACGTGTCCCTAATCACGAACCGGTCGGCTGCACGGTCATAGGTAATCTCCCTTTTATGGGTGACCTTGATTTTTCCACCTTCCCCGTATCCGAAATGGTAAATACCTTCCGCATGCGCAAGGCCACAGCTGTCACTCCAGTGATAGTTCCCCGGATGCTTATTGACCGCTCTCGATTCTCCGGGACTGAACGGGATCTGGTTTTTCCCATCAACCAGGGCAACATTATGGGCGGCCGAAGATCCCAGGTATTTGGTGATCCGCCCGTCTTCTCCGGCATTCGAGTACGTATAGTAACCTGGGTCGGTCAGTAGCCATTCCCCTTTTGTCTGAAGCTGGATATTCAGGGTGGCCGGATGGGCATGCCCGCTTCCCCGCGGCCCGGGTTCAAAGAACAGCCAGGTCGCATCCTCACTCCAGTCAGACCTGAAAATGATATGGCCCGCCCAATTCCAGGCCATTGACAAGAAATCCGGCTTCCGGCCTTCCTTCCCCCTCGAATACACATACTGAACCTGCTCATCCCGGCAAACAGGAGTGATCTTCTCAATCAGAGGATAAACCGAACTTTTCCCTCCCTTAGCCATGCGCGGCGGATAACCCTGCGGGTCGGCCGAAAAGGCAAAGTAACGCAAAGCCCGGCAAATCTTATCATCCAGGGTCCGATAAAGCTGTCCGCCTCTGTCCTGGTCTTCCCGTACCATCTGATAAACCTGGTTCAGGGAGCCCTTTGAATAATTCGGTGAACATTCGGCCATCGACCCGTCCGGGTATATTTCCGAGCCCGCATAACGGCAGATCCTTTCCAGTCCTTCTTTTTCAACATCCTCCGATCCCTTCAAAAAAGAATAATACCACCAAAAATGAACCAGGGAACTTGCAATGGAGATAAACTGGTTCATCTGTCTGGGATGCCTCAGCATCATATTGCGGTGATCACCGGCCATGCTGTT
>CAZOYZ010000609.1:0-3182 GCA_964584045.1 uncultured Prolixibacteraceae bacterium
CAAAAAGAAATCTGGGAAAGTATTTTTGGACTGGTAGTAAATGATTGATCGCAAGAAGGCAAGCCTTGCCTTCTTCTGAGAACATACCTGTTGATTTTTGTTACATTTACACCACACGACAACAGAACAAACAAGACATGTAGTGTAGTGTGGTGCAAATGTAAATAAGATCTGCTACTTTTGCGACTGCAAATAAAGTATTTTTACAGCACGGGCCTAAGCATGTGTTAACTTAAGCAATCTTGCCGCTTAAATATCAACGAAGTATCGCAGTTACAACGCTTCACGGTGTTGTAACAGGTTGCACAGCCGTCAAGGAATTCGCAAATCTTTTGAAACGTGGTGTTCTACCAGTCATGATAGTAAATCGTAATATCTTCTGCATCCCATTTCGAGTAACTATGTACCGTTATTTTGCCCCAGTGCGCAGGTTTATAATATTTCCCTGCGGCACTGGTGTGGCTGCATCCCCATAAGCTGTAACCACCCGGGGAATAGATGTACACATCATGCCATTTAGCATGGGCAATAGCTGCATCGTTGGAAAGATTTTCTATCTTTTGCGCCAGGGTAATACTCCTGTTAATCTGGAGGTTCGAATAGTCAGAATTAACATAGTTACTCCCGGTTCGTGCGGTATAAGTACCTAAGGTTTCCCAACTGGGCAAACCCACAACAGTTAGTGTAATTCGTTCCTCATTGCCTATGCCTGACGTGTAAATATTATCAACATCATAGATAATCTGAAACTGATTTATGCCTGAAGGAAGCGAGAGGTCTGAACGCCAATAACTCACACCGTTAAGTTTAAGGCTGTAAAACATTCTCCAATTATCTGTACTGTTAACATACATAATTCCGGCATCAGTGTACATGGTGCCATCCGTATTATGGGCTCCAAAAAACATGTAAGGAACATCGTTGTCGGATACATCGTAAGTAGGTAATGTAGCCTTTCCTGACACATGATTATATCCTGGTTCCGACCGCACTACCCATCCGGCTCCACTGTTTTGTCCGCTTAATGTATATGCACCCCAGTTACTGCAATACGATCTCAAGCTGATCGTTTCCTGATTTTTAATGAGTTTAAGATCATTATTTTTCATCAACAGAACGGCTTCGATTGGCAGTTCGCCCCCAAACGATTTTACCTCTGAATCCTTATTTTTTTCAACAAACGAGTAAAAGAAAGTTTTGACCTCTTCCTCGTTCAAATTATTGGAATAAGCAGTTCTGCTCAGATTCTCGGCATCTAAAATGTCAACACATTCAATATCTTCGGGGGGGATTCCGCTTTGAAGAAGATATTGAATATCCAATTCCCCGGTTAAACCATCTTCACTTTGAGTGGTTTCAAAATTGCACGATGAAAATAGAAAAATACCAACCACAAGGACGTATCCTTTGCTGACCATGCGTGTTCCACATTGTTTTTTCATAATGTAAAAATTTAAGTTAATTAAATGAATATTGATTTCTGTAAATTAAACCATATTCCCGCATACATAGAAACGGGTTACAGATCCCTAGCAAAGGCAATGCAAACAGGAATAACTTAGTCTTCGTTCATCTGCTTTTTAAAATCTACCAATTATCTGTTCTAAAGGAGGAAGCCGGAAGTCCGCTCGTATTGTAAAGGCTTCCGATCACAAAGTTTTCCCAGCAATAGCGTACTGCAACAGGACGGAGAACCTGATCACCAGACACTACGATTTGATCACCTTTTATTTTTGCCTGTGCGGGGTAAAACACTTTGTCGTCTCCTGCTACCGTAAAACCGTCTAAAGGCTTACCGAAAGTACTAAAGCCATTCTCTGCAAAATCAAATGTCAGGAATGCCTCATGGCCTGCTGTCTTCATTTCCCGGTAAACAGGACCACAATATCCGATCCCTTCAATTCCGTAAGTCTTCGCCAGAGCCCAGTATGCCAGCCGTTTTCCAACCAATGCTTTTTCAGCCGGATGGATGTTATCGTATTCGCCGATATCGAGGGTTACCGCCATTCCGGTATTGACCGCTTTCTGCATGCTTTTCAATTGAGCTTCCCGTTGAAACGCCGAATTAATGGAGTCGTACTTATATGGAGCAATCTGTACAAAATAGAATGGGAAATCTCCCTGTCCCCAACGGTCTCTCCAGTTTTGTATCAGGCCGGGAAATAATCTCGAATACAACTCCGGATCCTTTCGGTTGATGGTTGATTCTCCCTGGTACCATATTACCCCTCTCATCGCGTATTTCAGAAGAGGGTGGATCATTGCATTGAACAATACGGTGGGGTATATTACAGTTACTTTTTCATTCTTCAGTACTGATAAATCCACTTCTTTAAACCGGTGTTGAAGGGTTGCATGATCCATCCATGCCTGGGCGGGGGTTCCACCCCACGTTGAATGAATGAGTCCGACAGGAACACTCAGCACATCCTGAAGATATTTTCCGAAGACATAAGCCACTGCGCTGAATTCAGCTACCTCAGCCGGAGCCGAAACCGACCATTTTCCGGCACAGTCTTCTTCAGGAGAAATGCTGTATGATTTTTTGACTGTAAAAAGCCGGATATCATCAATTCTCCCGTGGGCGATGTAATCGTTGCTCCCGTTAACCGGGCTGGACCGATAACCCTTTAAGGGCATAGCCATATTCGACTGACCGCTGCAAACCCAGACTTCGCCGATCAGTATGTCCTTTAACACAATGGTCGTGTCGGACTGAATTCTCAGTTCATAAGGCCCTCCCGCTTCGGGAGTAGAGAGTTTTAATTCCCACTTTCCGTTCTGGCCGACACAGGTTACTTGTTTTTCCGGCAACCAGCCGGCCTGCACTTTTACCTTTGTTCCGGCTTCAGCCCAGCCCCATACAGAAACAGTTGTCTGTTGCTGAAGAACCATGTGATCACTAATAAGCGCCGGAAGTCTAAGCTGTGATGATGCAAAAAGAGAAACACTACACAGAACGACAGCCGGCAGTATACTAATTACCCGTTTCATCATTAGTTATTTTCGTTGAATTGATTATTTCTTTTCCCCGACATACATCATTCCATACGTTTCTTTCCGGAAAAAATCTTCGTCTTCAGCCATTGCAAAACCTCTTTCAATCTGACTCCACAAGTTTCGTTCGATAATATGGGAAATATCAAAAACCATCAGTCCATCGGAAGCCTGAAGATTCATGG
>CAZOYZ010000610.1:0-3180 GCA_964584045.1 uncultured Prolixibacteraceae bacterium
GATACAGGCGCCCTGCGATTTCATCAACGAATACATAATAGCCGTACGGGCAAAATTGCCATCGCCATGCCATCCTCCGATTGTCCCGTCTTCCTGCTGCATGGCAAACATGACCTGCATTTCACTGTCAATCCAGTTGTCCAGTTCCGGAAGCGGTTCATAGTTATACAGGCAAATGCCGCTTTCCAGCGCATCGGCGTAACCGTCATGGCTGGTACCTTCCCAATGATAATTCCGGTATTTTGTGTTCAGCCGGCTGAAGGCTTTCAAAACAGCATCATGATATTTTTCAGTCTTGTCTAACAGCCACACAGTATAATAGGCATCTAAAATATAACCCCAGTTATCCGCGATGTTTCTGTCAAGGACTTCTCCTGTTCGCGGATTGACCGCATTGTAAAAAAGGCCATCTTCATTTCTCCCAATCTCGAGTACCCGGTCCAAAAGTCTGTGATATGGCTCTTTATACAGGCTTTTCTTCTCAGAGTTGGTAAAATGAAGGGTAACGTATAGCTCGCTTAATCCTCCAATAATCTCGCAACCATGATCCCGGATACGCAGGTGTTCAGATTGTGTAAGATCACATCCTCCCTGCATATAATAATCTCCAATTTTTATCGCCCAGTCCAGGTATTTTGGATCCCTGGTCATCCAATACATCCGTGACAAGGTTTGCAGCATCTCTCCGTTCACTTCTTCAACCTGCCGGTCAGGAAAATTATACTCATCTCCATGTTTGAATAAGATGAAGTGTTTCGACAATTCATCCAGCATTTCAACCATGCGTTCCTGCCAGGGAGATTTACCAATGTATTCGGTCAATGGGATCAATCCGTCTTTGATATATTCAGATGTACCAAAAATAACCTGTCCCATATTCAGTTCTTCAGCGTGAAAGCCTTTTTTTGAAAAAGAATAGATGTCAGGCAGAGCACCAACCCGCGAGGTTAGTTTTTGCTCGGCTTTAAGCATATTCAACATCTGACCATCATACAGGTTCCTGTCAAGCAGATAAGATGTCAGTACCATAAACGGATAATTGTCAGCGGCTGAGTTATGGGGCTCCCATACATCACTTTTAACAGTCAAATTGGTAGGAATAAGGCCGCTGGCACTGTCGGTATGGGCTAACCAGCCCTCAACAAATCTAAAACTGTGAATGTAACCCTCGTTTGCCTGTTTCCCGTTGTTTAAAGCTTTATCAACCACTGTCTGCTGAAATTCAATTCGCGGCGAACAGGATACAAAAGCAATTGACAAAATGAATATCGTTTTCTTTATCATCTGTTGATCGGTGAATATTGGTTATATAATAAACAATCAAAGCTGGCATACACCCTAATAAAAAAAAACGGACTCGTTTCTCAGAAAATTTAAAGCATTTCTGATTTAGGTATCCACCGTGTTTTCTGAAATTTCAAGTTTCTCTACAATTTCTTTGTAGCTAAACCCCTCGAATCTGTTCAGTTCAAAAATCTGCCTGCGGCGTTCGGGCATTTTTCGGATCAGGTCTTCTACCCGTTGTTCCATGTCTTTTTGTACGTCCTGTCCTGCCTGGTCATTCATTTCCAGGTCGGTCAGAAGCCCGTCTCCCATCAAATAGATCTTCCTGTGTACCGAAGAACGGATCTGATCGATGACTTCGTTTTTAGCAATTGTAAACAGAAATGACGAAAAGGATCTCTCCGGGTCAATTTTATCCTTTTGCAACCAAATCTTAATAAAAACCTTTTGGACAATCTCATCGGGATCGATCTGGGGAGGCACTAACTGGAAAACAAATCCTTTCACTTTATTTTTATAACGATAAAACAATAACTCAAAGGTAAGCTGATCACTTGCTTTCAGTTTTGCTGTCAGTTCCCTGTCGCTATGAAGATCAATTCTTTTCAAAAGTTCTTCCGTTAGTCCCGATCAAAGTTATGTACAAAAGTTGTAATTTAATACGATTGAAAAAGATCATTGCACAGCAACGATCCAATAAACAGGATGCGCATGAATCACATTTATTATTTTTATTCCAGAACAAAAGACCTTATTAATGTTCATAATTTGTGTTTTTTAACTTCTATTGTTTCTTCAAAAAGCAATTTGGCACCAGCTTCAATTTTCTTGATGGGAAGCCATAATTCAAGCTCCAGTTCACCCAAATCTTCAGGATAAGCATAAATCTTTGTGAATTCAACCTGCTTCGGATCAAAAGATTGTATAAGCTCCAGTTGCCCGGAACGAAAACTCCACTCTCCGCCGGGTGCATTCTCCCGGTAATAATGAATACCTTCCCGCATACCACTAAGAATATCCTTCATTTTGGGATTGATCTGTTTTCCGTCTTTACTGGTAAATACAAGTTGCGTAGATTTTAAATCTCCCATGTCCAGTTCAAGGTGGCTCCGCAGACGAGCTTCCACTGCTTTTGCTCCCGGATTAATCAGGGAACTGGCAATATAAATTTTACCTTCATTATCAGCCAGGCTTATATTCCGTTCCAATATCAACCCGTTACCCAACTTTGCCCTGGTGATAACCGAACTATTGGTCTGCCTAATCAGTTCTGCCGGTTCCGTCCACCCAAAGGGGCTGTAAATTTCACCCACCCGGTTTTCCTGTCCCCCTGTAAACGGGAACCACACACTTTGGAGCTTGTTATGCGCCGTCACGCATTTGCCGCTCTCTTTGTCAATGATCCTTAAAATTCTACCTGCCAAAGCGGGAACAATATCAATTGACAGGAAACCGTTATCCAGAGTAACCACCGGCAAACCTGAAGCGAACATGGCGCTCAGTCCCGACAGTTGACCGGGATCGGAAAAACCTTCACGAATCGATTTGAACCCATGCTTCTGCATCTGCTGAATAAATTTCCCGGCTTCTTCCGTGCCGCCAATTGTCCCGTTAAAAACCAAGTGGTTTGCCTCGATCCGGTAACCGTTGCGCGGGAACAACCTCGCATAATCGATCGGCATACGGGCTACTTTTACCCGGTCCAGTAAAACAGGATCGTCGGCAACTGCCCTTTCAGCCTGATCAAAAAGAAAATCAGCCCGGGAAATCACTGCGTCGTTCAAATGCCCATAGGCAGGGTTCACATACAAGTGAAGATGAATATTCCTCTCTTCGACTTCGTCGTGTAGCAGGTTGACATATTTCCACAACGGCTCTCCGGCAGCACCGTAATAC
>CAZOYZ010000611.1:0-849 GCA_964584045.1 uncultured Prolixibacteraceae bacterium
GGTTTTAAAAACTGAACCTGCAAACAAATACCTTTTGGTGAAAGCTTTGACTTCTGCGCTTGAATCGGTAAAAAAAGGCACAGGAGCAGATCCGGTCCGGGATATGATAGAAAACAGTATGCGTTGCGGAAACGTCTCTCATGGCATAGCACGCCGGCTTGTCACCAGCGATGAATCATTGATGTATTATCTTACGCTTGTACAGGACCGTCAGATTTTCAAGCTCAAAAAATCGAGCTACGGAAACAAATCTTTCTGGAAGCAATTCGATACCCTTCGAAGTAAAGGAAATACCCCGGAAATGACAAAGTTAATCACAAAGAAATTCCGGTTGAAAGCCCCGAAGGAGGACTATACGGCGTGGACAACAAGATTACGTGAAGAACCGGGAAAACCGCGTGTGTCATGGAACAATCAATGGCTTCCACCGAACTGGGGATGGGAATCTGATAAGGCAGCCTTTCGTTTTTATGAAGGTCATTTTGATTTGTTTGGCAAACGCCAGTGGCTGGATACACTGATTATGCCAACAATAGCCGAAGGAAAAAGTTATCATATTGATCAGAATGGCTGGGGTATGGATATCCTCCATGTGGGTAAGACCAGTGGCTGCGGGGGTGTAACCCTGTATGTCAACGGTGTTGCTTTCCCCGTACGAAAAGAAACGGCAACCGCGAATCCCGCTTTTACCTGCCGGTTGGTAAATGAAAGTCCGGATAAAGTTACGCTTGAATTTATGGCTGAAGAAGTAGGTCCGCAAAAAGCACCATATACGGTGAAATTACGTCCTTCAGCAATTGCCGGACGAGCCGACTCTCCTGTGGAAGTACTGGTAGAAGGAGGCGTTCC
>CAZOYZ010000611.1:859-3172 GCA_964584045.1 uncultured Prolixibacteraceae bacterium
AGGAAGTAGCGTTGGGAATAGGACTGACCCGGCTACCAGAAGAAACTTTTTTTGCTGATAAGAATACAGGCTTTATCGGAACATGGGGGTTTCAGGAACCGGAGATCGGATGGATAGGCATGGGAATTATTTTCCCGCATAAACGGTTTCTCCGTTTTGATGAATATCCTGAAGAACACCGGGTTATTTTACAGTGTGAACCCGGAATGCCTTTAATTTATCACATACAGGGTGATTGGTTAAGAGGACATCAGTTCAGTTGTTGCCCGTCAGCGCAAGATTGGATGAACACATTAATGGATACAGCAAAAAAAAATAATTCTGCATTGGATCACAAAACACTGTTCTCTGATAAAGATAATTAACCGAACCAGCCGTTTTGCAGACTAATAATACCATCACAGAAGCACAGAGGGTAACCAAAACTCACTTCCCCTGTGCTTCTGACTGCTCTGTTATGGCGTTCAGTGCATTGGTGCGCTGTGTTAGGAATGGTCAGGATTAAATTCCATAAACTAAACGGGATACTTCATTAGCAAGAGGGAGAATTACAGCCGGAGGCAACTATCAAGGAATACTTGACAGTTCCAAAATCTGCTGTATTTTATCATCAACCATACTTCTCGCCGACGCCCTGTCGTAGCCCCATGCCAACAGCTCATTGTAATTGGTTTTTGTATGACGAATATGGGCTTTTACGGCTAAAAAGACGGCACCATCATCAAACTTTTTGGCTTTGGCAGATCGATTAGTCGGTATTTTTCCCGGATCACAAATCAAATTCATATACAGGAATTACTTTGATTGAATAACCATCGACCAAAATCTTATCCGTTTGGTTGATGGTTATGATTACTCCTTCACTGAGGTTAAAAAAACGGAGCGCGGAAACAAGTCCGTTTATCTCCCTTTCCTGATTATCGCCATTCATTTCATAGCAAACCTGAACTGCAAGATATTCTTCATTCAGCTTAAATATAAAATCACATTCCGAGTTACCGTCCGAAAAGTACCATATATTTTTTGCTTTCCTCCTGATACTCCAGTAAACTGTGTTTTCAAACTTTCTGCCCAAATCCTTCGATGCAGAAACAGAAGCAACGTTTACCAAGCCGTTGTCAACCACGTAAACCTTTTTTTCTGACAGCATTTGCCCTTTAACAGACCAGGAAAACCGGGGAACCAGATTTAGTAAATAGCTCGCTTCAAAGTAAGATAAATATTCCAGGACTGTTGACGGAGATTTTACACCGATAGCACCTGTCAATTTGCTGGGACTGACAGGTCTGGAAATATTTGACATCATGTAAATGCAAAGTCTTTTCAGTCCGCCAATATCCCGTATTGCATATCGCGCCGCAATATCCCGGTGAATGATATCCTCAACGAGAAAACTTAGCAATTCACTGTTGCCTGTTTTAAGAAATTCGGGAAAGCCTCCCTTGTCCAGGTATGAAATAAAGCTCTCCTTATGATATTTCAAGGCATAAAATGAACAAAACTCCTTATAGCTGAAAGGAAAAAGCTCTTTGGAGATATGTCTGCCTGTTAAATTTGTACCTAATTCAATACTCAACATACGTGCATTTGAACCGGTGATAATAACCCTCGCCGACTGATCCAGTTTTTGTCTGACATATAATTCCCAACCCTTTATAATCTGAATTTCATCGAAAAAAAGAATTTTCTTCCCGCCTCCCTTTATAAGCTCGTCAAGTAAAATAAAATCAGCCTTCGAAAACTCGTAAAGTCTGATATCTGCAAAATTGAAATAAAATACATCCTCAATTTCATTCCTGATAAACTGATGTAACAAAACACTTTTCCCGCAACGCCTTATTCCTGAAATAACCAGTGCGTGGGTGTTGATTACAGGTAAAAACTGCAATAATTCTCTTGTCGTTCCCAATTCAAGGGAATAAAGAACATCTCTCTGTTCCTTCACAACCAATTGCAAATCAGAATATTTCACCTAAATATTTTTACTTCATTTTCAATACAAAATTAATCCATTTCAAATGTAATAAATGTTCCATTAGTATCAAAATAAAGAGAGAGGGAAATATCTGATGGATTTTATCATCAACTATACTTCTCGCGGACGCTCTGTCGTAGCCCCTTGCCAGCAGCTCATCATAATTGGTTTTTGCATGACAAATCTGGGCTTTCACGGCTAAAAAGACGGCACGATCATCAAACTGAGACGAAAATTGTTCATAAAGACAACTTTCAGGAATTTTTAACACCTCCGAAATAGGAACTTTTGCTACTTACCTATTATATGGCTATTTTTGAACCAAATTTGGATGGATA